>VBFX01000349.1 GCA_005889395.1 Chloroflexota bacterium | reverse complement strand
GCTGCCGCCCGCCTACACGGCGTCGCCGGTTCCGGTCGTCATCGTCTTCGCGGGCCTGGTCTCGAAGCTTGGCGCCTACGGCTTTCTTCGCTTCAACCTGTCGCTCTTCCCGGATGCGGCGCATAGCCTTGGTGGTCCGCTGGCGGTGCTGGCGACGATCGGCATCCTCTACGGCGCCCTCATGGCGCTCGCCCAGACCGACCTCAAGCGGCTGGTCGCCTACGCGTCGATGAGCCACCTGGGCTTCATCGGACTCGGCATCTTCGCCGGCAACCTGCTGGGCATCGAGGGCGCCCTCGTGCAGATGATCAACCACGGCGTGATCATCGCCGCGCTTTTCCTGGTGGTCGGCATGATCGAGCGGCGCGCCGGCACCCGGCTCCGTGCCGAGCTGCGCGGGCTTGGCGCGACCGCCCCCCTCTTTGCCGCGCTCTTCCTGGTGGTGTCGCTGGCCGCGCTCGGCCTGCCCGGCCTCAACGGCTTCGTCGGCGAGTTCCTCATCATGCTCGGTGCCTGGGCGTCGTTTCTGCCGCTGGCGGTCGGCGCCGGCATCGGCGTGGTGCTGGCGGCCTGGTACGTGCTCCGCTTCTACCAGGGGAGCACGCAGGACGCGCCGCCCCAGCCCGCCAGCTTTCCCGAGTTGCGCACTCTCGACGTCGGCGTGCTGGCGCCCCTGCTCGCCCTCATGGTGGTGATCGGGGTCAGCCCCGGCTTCTTCCCGGCCGCTGTCGACGCCACGGTCAAGGCGTTACCGGTAATCCTGCGATGACCATCAACCTCACCGGCCTCGGCATCGACTACGGGGCCATCCTGCCCGAGCTGATCGTGGTCGGCACGGCGATCGTCGTGCTCTTTTTGGACCTGGTCGTGCCCGCCGACCGCCGCGGATGGCTCGCGGCGGTGACCGTCGTCGGGCTGCTCGGCGCGCTCGCCGCCAGCTTCCCGCTGTGGGGTCAGAACCGCGCCGCCTTCGGCGACACGGTGGTCGCCGACAGCCTGGCCGCGTTCTTCAACGTGCTGCTGATCGCGATCACGATTCTCACCGCGCTGATCTCGCCGCGCTTCCTCCGCGCCCTCGACCTCGACTTCGGCGAGTACTACATCCTGTTACTGGGGGCCACCGCCGGCATGATGCTGCTCGCCGCCGCCACCAGCCTGATGACGATCTTCCTCGGCATCGAGCTGCTGTCGGTCTGCCTTTACGTGCTCTCCGGGTTCGCGCGGACCGCCCTGCGCTCCCAGGAAGCCGCCCTCAAGTATTTGTTGCTGGGTGGCTTCGCCACCGGCTTTTTGCTCTACGGCATGGCCCTCATCTACGGCGCCACCGGCAGCACCACGCTGCATGGCATCGCGGCGTTCACGACTCCGGCCGCGTCCAGCAACGTCCTGCTGCTCGTCGGCATCGCGCCCCCACGATCGTCACGACCTTCATGTCGGTGGCGACCAAGGCGGCGGCGTTCGCGGCGATCGGGCGCATCTTTATCGCCACGTTCCCCTCGATTTCGAGCCGCTGGTACTTCCCGCTGGCGCTGATCGCCATCTTCTCGCTGTTCATCGGCAACCTGGTCGCGATCACGCAGGACAATATCAAGCGCATGCTCGCCTACTCGGGGATCGCCCACGCCGGCTACATCCTGCTGGGCGTGCTGCCAGGAACGACCCAGGGTTTCACGGCGACGCTGTTCTACATCGCCGCCTACGCCGTGATGAACTTCGGCGCTTTCGCGGTCGTCACGGCGATCGGTGCCGGCGGTGAGCAGACCGCCGACCTGAGCTACTGGCGGGGCCTGTTCTACCGGCGTCCCTTCCTGGCGACGGTGATGACGATCTTCATGCTTTCCCTGGCCGGCATTCCGCCGACCGTGGGGTTCTTCGCCAAGCTCTTCGTGTTCCAGGCGCTGGTGACGGCGCAGATCTGGGCGCCGCTCGTGGTGGCGGTGATCATGACGATCGTTTCCTTCTATTACTACTTGCGGGTGATTGTGGTGATGCTCGCCCAGCCCGACGGGGCGGTCGCCGAGGCTCGGCTCGGATTCTCGACCAGTACCGTGCTGGGCGCCGCGGCGGTCGTCACCGTTTTCCTCGGACTCTTCCCGTCGGTCGTCCTCGACTGGGCGAGCCACGCGGCGTCCCTACACTTTTAGGAATCCGATGAGGCTCCGTTTCAGGGTGCGCCCATGATCGCTCCGTCCCCGGCACGTCCGGCGATCCGACCAGCGGCCCGCCGGCCGATCGCGCCGGTGCGCTGGCTCGGCCGAGCCTGGCACGAGCTGCGCAAGATGCGCACCGCCATCATCCTGCTCGCCATCCTGGCGCTGCTAGCCGTCATCGGCACGCTGCTCCCGCAGTTACCGCAGAATCCGCGCGGCGTCATGGGCTATGTGCTCCGACACCCGGCGACCGCTCCCTGGTTCGCCCGGCTGGGCCTCTTCGACATCTTCAGCTCCTGGCCGTTCATCATCACCGCGGTCCTCATGTACACCTCGATCGGGGCGAGCATGTTCATTCGCGTGCCCGCCGCCTGGCGGCGGGCGATGGAGCCGGCGCAGCGCAACCGCGGGCTCTGGGCGGAAATCGCGAGCATCGTCTTCCACGCCAGCTTCTTCATCCTGCTGGTAGGCGTGATCTACGGCAAGGCGGCCGGCTTCCTCGGCAATGTCGCGGTGGTGGAGGGGGACAGCTTCGTTGAAGCCCGCGCGAACTATGACAACCTGAGCGAGGGCAAGCTCGCCAGCGAACATGCCGGCTTCCAGGTCAAGGTCGATCGATTCAGCGCCAGCTTCTGGCCCACCGGTGCGCCCAAGGACTTCACCTCCCAGGTCCGCATCTACGATGGCGGCCGGCTGGTCGACACGAAGAGCATCCAGGTCAATCACTACGTCGAGTACCGCGGCGTGAAGATCTACCAGGCGGGCTATGGTTGGGCGCCGACGCTGCGGATCGAATCCCCCGACGGCCGGGTGCTCGAGGATGCGGCGACCATCTTCGTCGGCGATCCACAGTTCGCGAATGGGGTGATCAAGACCCCTTCCGCCGGCCCACCCCCGGAGCAACTGGGTGCAACCGCGATCTT
>VBFX01000350.1 GCA_005889395.1 Chloroflexota bacterium | reverse complement strand
TGGCCGGGCTGATCTGCGCCAGGTGCGCCCGGTTGCTGATCGGGATCTCGGCCCGCGCCACGCTCGAGTTGAAGGGACCGACGATGCCCAGGACTTTCGAATCGTTGACGAACTGCTGGAGGTTCTGGGCCCCCTTCTGCGGGTCGTGGACCCCGTTGACGGCATCGTCGAGGTTGGAAACCTCGATCGTGAATCCTTCGACGGTCCCCGCGGTCTGGACGGCGTACTTGACGCCGTTCAGGGTCGGAATCCCGTCCGATGCCTCTGCTCCGGACTCCGGCAGGTCGACGCCGATCTTGATGGTTCCCTTGTTGGCCGTCCCGCCGCCACTTGTGCCGCAGGCTGCCAGCGCCACGCTCGCGACGGCAAGGCCGGCGAGTAACTTCGACAATCTCATTGAGATCCTCCTTCCGAAAATACGGCTTGCGCGCGTCTCATCCCCGATGCCCGAAGGCGTAGCTCTTTATACAACCTTGCCCACAGTGCTGCAACAATCGGGGCAAAGCTTCTAATACCACTTAATAATCCGGGCGGTTTCCCACAAGCATCCGGCAGGGCCTCCGTTGTGATGCCCAGCAACTCGGTACGAAGCTTGACAACGCTTTTCACGCCCGCGTAGGGTATAGCACGCATCAGGAGGGCAGGTCGATTTGGCCGAATTCGCAGAGCGCATCAAACCCCGGGCCCAGTACGTCGATGAGGCGATCGAGCTCGCCCTCGCGAACCGGTGGGCGGAGGCCGTCCAGGTCAACCGAGGCATCATGGACCGCTTTGGCCCGGATGAGGAGACCCTCAACCGGCTGGGCAAGGCCTACACCGAGCTCGGCCAGCTGAGCGACGCCACCGAAGCCTACAAGGGCACGCTGAAGATGAATCCGGTCAACCCGATCGCGGTCAAGAACCTGGGCAAGCTCCAGGCCATGCGTGGCGGGCAGCCGGTCCCGACCTCGAAGACCAAGGTCGACGTCGACGCCTTCATCGAGGAGACCGGCAAGACATCGCTGACCGCGCTCCACGTCCGTGGCGAGGGTGACCCGTGTAGCAAGGTCGCTGGTGGGGATCCGGTCAAGTTGATCGTCGCGGGCGACACGATGAATGTCGAGACGGCGCGCGGCGTCTACCTCGGTCACCTCGATCCCGCACTGGGGCGCCGGCTGATCAAGTTCCTGGAAGGCGGCAACCGCTATTCCGGTGCGGTCGCGACCTGTGAGGGCGGCGCCGTCAAGATCATCGTCCGCGAGACCTACCAGGACCCGAAGTTCTTCGGGCGGCCTTCCTTCACGATCAAGCGAAGCCGTGACGAGTTCCGGCCCTACGCCAAAGAGTCGCTGCTCACCAGGAACGCCGACGCCGAGGAAACCGAGGAGGACGGCGAGGAACCGGCGGAAGAGCTCGACGGCATGC
Source organism: Chloroflexota bacterium (assembly GCA_005889395.1). GTDB lineage: Bacteria > Chloroflexota > Dormibacteria > CF-121 > CF-121 > CF-13. Next base: position 1,104 of record VBFX01000350.1, on the reverse strand, counting down.
ATACCGTGGAGTCGGCCGACGACGAGGTAGAAGTGCCCGAGGCCGACGAAGACACCCGCAAAGAAGACATCTACTAACTAAAACGCGCCGATGCGGCCTCGCTTAGCCCACGCGCCAGTAGACGCCGTCTTTCCGGTTCAACAGCTCCCGCTCGACGAGCGCCCGCCGGAGCTGGCAGTGGTCCGGCCAGAATTCGCGAAGGATGGCGTCGACGTCCGCCTCCGCCAGCCGTTTTCCCGGTGGGAAGGCGCGCACGACCTCGGCCAGGACGAGGCGGCGGCGGCTCTCCTAAAAACCAAAGCCGTCTGATCTTGCGCGGGTAGACTGTCGGCGTGTTGCTCGCGATCGACCTCGGGAATACGAACCTGACGTTCGGGCTTTTCGAGGGCAATCAGCTGCGGCACGACTGGCGCCTGGCCACGCGCCGCGACAGCATGCCCGACGAGCTCGGCCTCCTCATGGTTCAGCTGATGCAGCAGGAAGGCTTCGACCCAAAGGCGGTGGAGGCGGTGGTGGTTGCCAGCGTTGTCCCGCCGCTGAACAGCAGCCTCGTCCAGGCGATCGAACGCTATTTCGGCCGGGAGCCGATGATGGTGGGCCCGGGGATCAAGACCGGATTGAAGATCCATTACCGGGACCCCAAGGAGGTTGGCGCCGATCGGATCGTGGCCGCCATGGCGGCCTTCAAGAAATACGGCGGTCCTCTGATCATCATCGACTTCGGCACCGGGACGACCTACGACGTGGTCTCCAAGGAGGGGGACTATCTCGGTGGCGCGATCGCTCCGGGAATGGGCATCTCGGTCGATGCGCTCTACGAGCGGGCGGCGCGGCTGCAGCGGGTCGAGTTGAAGTCTCCGCCAACGGTCATCGGGCGAACAACCGCCGAGAGCATGCAGGCCGGCATTATTTTCGGCTTCACCGCCCAGGTTGAGGGGATGGTGGCGCGCATCAAGAAGGAACTTGGCGAGAACCCCCGGGTGATCGCAACCGGCGGGTTGGCTGGGCTGATCGCGGCCGAGACGCCGGTGATCGAGCTGGTCGATCAGCGGCTGATGCTGGAGGGACTGCGCATGATTCACGAGCTGAATGCCTGACGAGCCG
>VBFX01000006.1 GCA_005889395.1 Chloroflexota bacterium | reverse complement strand
GCAGTGGATCGCCTTTACCAAGAACGGAAAGCTGGCCACCTCGTACTACGACCGGCAGTACGGCAGCGATGAGCTGACCGGGTTCTCCGACGTCAGTCTCTCCGGCACGGGCAACGCGAGCGGCACCAGCTTTGGCGTGAGCCGCGCCAGCAGCGGATCGATGCCGGTGCCAACACAGTTCCCCGAGAGCAATGGGTACAGCGCGTTCTGGGGCGACTACACGGGCCTGACGGCCGTGGATAACGCCTATCCATTCTGGTCCGACACGCGCGATCTGGATCTGTTCGCGTGCCCAGGCGCCACCCCAAACACGATCGCGACGCCACCATCGATTTGCAGCGCCACAATCTCAGCCGACGACCCGACGGTGCTCAACGACCAAAACGCCTATACGGCCGCGCTCGCTGTACCTTCGAGGTAACGCCGACGCCAAAAAAGAGAGGGCGCCGAAGCGGCGCCCTCTTTTTTACCCCACAGTAGTGCCGGCCTACTCCGGCGGGCACATCGGCCGCGCTTTGCTGAGCCCCGCATCCGAACCACAGCCCGTCAGGCCGCCGGGCGGCAAGGCTACTGCGGCTGGTGCGACGGTTTGCGCGATCGCGGGTGCCGCCACCGCCTTGGTTGCGGCCCGATCGCCTGAATCAGACGGGCGGTTCGTGAGGTCCGACACGTTGGAGGCCGCATTGGCGGCGTTGACCTGGGCCTGGTCGCCACCGATCGCGGCCTGACCCGCGCTGGCCGAACCGGTCGGGCCGGAAGCCGTGCCACATGCCGCCGTGAGAAAAGCAACGGCGACCAACGGGATGATGAACCTATTCATTGCACTCTCTATAACGCAAAGACCGCACCTGACTGACGGACTGGACGGAGCGTTACCTGGCGGCCCCCCGGACCTGTGCGGTCAATCTCCCACCAAGCGGCTCGAATCCGCAGGCGTTTCGCAGTGCCCGCTCGATGTAGACCTTCGTCATCCGCTTCCGCCAGTAATGGCTGAGGTCCGTATTGTCGAGCGGTCGCGAGGGTTTGTCAGCCGCCTCGGCGACCTCCGCGATCAGATCCTCAGTCGGGAGGGCGCCCTGAAGCGGCGCAAGGAACGGGGTGATGTCGACCGGATGCGAGCCGACCGCGCCCAGCGCACCGCGGGCCTGGCGCACCCTGCCGTCATCCCAGGCGATGGCGACCGCCACCCCGAGGATCGGAAAGTCAAAGGCCGGCCGGCGGCGCAGCTTCCAGTAGGCGCTCGTCATCTGGCCACGTAGAGCGGGAAGGTGCACCGCGGTGATGACCTCATCGGTTCGCTTGGTCGTGTAGGCGATCCCGTCGTCTCGGTAGAGGGCAGCGGCCCCGATGCGGCGCGGACCCTCTACACCGTGGAGCGTGACCTCCGCGTTGAGGGCCAGAGCCGCCGGTGCGCTGTCCGACGATGACACAGCCCAGCAGCGCGGCGAACTACGCGCCACCAGGCAAATGTCGCCGTCCTTCTTCAGACAGAAGCCGACCGCCTTCCGCCAGGAATAGGTCTGGTTGTAATAGTTGCAGCGCGGGTCGACCAGCAGGTTGCCGCCAAGCGTTCCCATGGCGCGGACCTGGGGCGTGGAGACGGACCCGCACGCCTGGGCCAGGGCGCGAAAGGGACCCGCGAGCGCCGCATGCTCAGCGAGCTCATCAAGGGTGGCACCGGCGCCGATCGTAACACCGCGGCTGGCATCCCCCTCGACCCGACGTGTATCCGGCAGCGCGTTCAGGCTGATCAAGGCGGTGGCATCGAACTGGCGGCGCTTCAGGTTGGGCACCAGGTCGGTCCCGCCGGCGATGAACATGGCGCCCGGGTCGTTCGCAGCCAGCTCCGTCGCCTCCGCGATGGATCGCGGACGGAGGTAGTCGAGTCGTGGCAGGCGCAGCACCTACTTGCCCTTCCACTCGGGTGGGACCTCGGCCTTGATCAGCGGCGGGAACGCGAAGGCGGGCGTCGACAACGGCCCCACCCGCTTGCTCCTGTCACTGATGGCCTTGAGGACCTTGTCCGGTGTGATCGGGATCTCGTCGATGCGGACGCCGAGCGCGTTGTAGACAGCGTTCGCCACCGCCGGGATGACCGGCAGCAGCGGACCCTGCCCCGCTTCTTTGGCACCGAACGGTCCTTCGCGATCGATGGTCTCCACCAGGTAGGTGTGCATCACCGGAGCCTCGAGCGCCGTCGGGCTCTTGTACTCGAGCAGCGAAGGGAATTTGTGCAAACCGAGGCGGAACGTCTGCTCCCCCATCAGCGCCTCCCCCAACGCCATGTAGACGCTCCCCTCGACCTGGCCTTCGACGAGCACCGGGTTGATGGCGCGCCCGATATCGTGCGCGATCCACACCTCGGATACGCGGACCTCGCCCGTCCTGACATCGCAGTCGACTTCGACGACCGCGGCGGAGTATGAGTAGGCCGGGCTGGGACCAACACCCGATCCCTTGTACGGGCCGGCCAGCTTGGGCGGCGTGTAGCTGCCGGTGGCGGTAACCACGCCGCCCCGTGCCTCGGCCAGCTGAATCGCCTGTGCGAAGGACACGCCCTCCACCGGTCGATTTCGCGGAACGATGTGGCGATCACGTGCCACCAGGTCGTCCACATCGCACTGCAGCGCCGTCGCCACCGCCTCGAAAAGTTGGCCCCGCACCTTCTCGGCCGCCGCTTTTGCGGCGTTGCCGGCCATGAACGTGACGCGCGACGAATAGCTGCCCAGGTCGATCGGCGTCAGGTCAGTATCGGCGGTGGTGAGCTGAATGTCCTCCAGCCCCACCCCCAGAACCTCGGCGACGATCGCGGCCAGGATGTGGTCCGATCCCTGGCCGATGTCGATCGCCCCGCAGAGCAGAGCGACGCCACCGTTGCGGTCCAGCCTGAGCTGCACCTCCGAATGCGGCATGTCGTTCCAGTAGATGGCGGTTCCGGCACCACTCAGGTAGGAGCTGACGGCAAAGCCGAGACCGCGGCCGCGTGGCATGGAGCGGCGGCGCTCGAGGAACCCCGAGCCGTCGACAACCTTATAAATGCATGCCTCCAGGCCGCAGCTCGTGATGCGCAGCCAGTTGACCGTGCGCGAGTCGGGACGAGGCAGGTTGCGGAGCCGCAGCTCCACCGGATCGAGACCGAGCTCTTCCGCGACTTTGTCGAAATGCGTCTCCAGGGCGAAGCGGGGCTGCGGCGTTCCGTGGCCTCGCTTCGGCCCACAGGGCGGCTTGTTGGTGAACACACGGACAGCCTCGAATCGATAGCGGGGGATCGCGTAGGTGGTCGCCTGGAGGGCGCCGGTGTAGTAGGTGCTGGCCACGCCGTAGCTCCCGTAGCCGCCGCCATCGAGGAAGCTGCGAAACTGCATGGCCGCGATATGGCCGTCTTTCGTCAGCCCCGTCTTGACCTTCATCAGCACGGGGTGACGCCCGCGGTGCGCGTAGAAGACCTCCTCCCGCGTGAGCGTGATCTTGACGGGCCGCCCCGTGACGATGGACAGCTTGGCGGCCACCAGCTCGTGCGAGAAGATGTCGCTCTTGCCGCCGAAGCCGCCTCCGTTAGGCGTCGCGATCACGCGGATGCGGCTCATCGGCAGCTCGAGCACCTTTCCCAGGGCGCGGTGGACGTAATGCGGGGTCTGGGAAGACGTCCAGAGCGTGAGCTTGCCGTCCGCCCCGTACTGGGCGACGGCCGCGTGCTGCTCCATGGGGAGATGCGTGTTGCCTTCGAAGAAGACGACGTCTTCACGGACGTGCGCAGCAGCGCGCATGGCCTCGTCGGTGTCGCCGAACTCCAACGCCACCGCCTTGTGCACATTCGACGTGCCGTGGATTGGCTCGCCATCGGCGGCGAGGGCCTGTTCGATCGACATGATCGGGGGAAGCTCGGCAAATTGCACCTCGATCAGCTCCAGCGCCTCGTCGGCAATCCACTCGTCGGTGGCCGCCACCGCCGCGATCGGATCGCCGACATAGCGGACCTTTTCGCGCGCGAGCGCCTCCTCGTCCTGGCTCACCGGCAAGATGCCGAACTTGATGGGGAGGTCGTCGCCGGTCAGCACCGCCAGCACACCGGGCAGTGCGCGAGCCCGGCTGGTGTCGACGCGCACGATCCGCGCGTGTGGGTGTGGGCTACGGAGGATCCTCCCGAACAGCATCCGGGGCAGCGCGAGATCATCGGCAAACCTGGTTTGCCCGCTTACCTTGGCGAAGGCGTCGGGCTTGGTCAGCGACTTGCCGACGATAGCGAGCTCGTCAGCCATGGCGCCCGCCTCGCGACGCCGCCAGTTCGACGGCCTCGAAAATCTTGAGGTAACCGGTGCAGCGGCAGAGCACGCCGGAAAGCGCGTCCTTGATCGCGTCGCGGGTTGGGTGTGGATCCCGGTCGAGTAGCGCCATGGCGGTGAGCAACATGGCCGGCGTGCAATAGCCACATTGGGCGGCCCCCAACTCGGCAAACGCGAGCTGAAGAGGATGCGGCTCACTCCCATCCGCCATCCCTTCGACCGTGGTGATCGCGCGTCCCTCGAGGTCGAGCGGCATGGCCAGGCAGGACAGGTACGGCCGGCCGTCGACGAGCACACCGCAGGTCGAGCACTCGCCCAGCTCGCAGCCGTGCTTGGTGCCCGTGAGTCCCAGGTCTTCGCGCAGGACTTCCAGCAACGTCTTGTAGGGCGGCACCATGACCACCATCTCTTCGCCGTTGACGCGCAGGCGGACGGCGACCCGGTCCGCGATCGGCACGCTCCTACTGTACGAACTCAGATGAGGAGGCGCGGCAGCTGGATGTCGACCCGGCGGGGCCGGGCCGGCTCCGGCGGCTCGACCATGGCGGTGCGAACGCACTCCTGCGGCGAGACCTCGGGCCGCAACCCACTGAAGATCGGGAAGCGCAGCTGCCGGTTGCGGTCCCATTCACTGAACTTGACGGCGACGACGATGCGAGGCTCGATCCAGCAGATCCGATCATCCGACCAGCGAGGGTCATCCGGCGGCGACGCATTGGGGAGGCCATCGAGCATCTTTCGGATGCGCCGCGACGTGACCGTATCGAAGCCACCCCCGACCCGGCCCGCCGGCTCGAAGTGCCGGCCGTCATAGGTGGCCACGATCAGCGCTTCGAGCAGGTGGTCACCGGCCTGCGGAATGAAGCCGACGACGGCAAAGTCCTGGCGTCGGGCGGCCTCGATCAGCAGCCAGTCCGGGTGGCGCTGACCGGCCCGGTACGGACTATCGAAGCGCTTCGCGACCACGCCGCCCAGCCCGTTGTCTTTGGCCGCCTCGAAGAAGGCGAGGCCGTCCCCGGCGACCGGTTCGACCACGTAGATGCGGCCGGTCGAGGGAATCGCCTGGTGCACCTTAGGCCGACGCCGGAGCAACGGCTCCTTCATGAGCGACCTGCCGCGCATGAAGAGCAGGTCGTAGACGACATACGTTGCCGGGTGCGCGGCGGCCACTCGGGCGACGGCCTCGGGACGCAACGCCTGTTGACGCGCCTCGAGCGCAACACCATCGGGGCGGCCGTCGGCGTCGGTCACGATCAACTCGCCGTCGACAATTGTTTCCGGTGGCGCCAGTGCGGCGAGCGCCTGGACTTCTGGATAGCGGCTGGTGAGGTCGCGGAGGTCGCGGCCCCAGATGCGGACCTGCCCTCGATCGATGGACGCCAGCGCCCGAACGCCGTCCCAGGAGACTTCGAAGGCGTAGTCCTGCGAGTCGAACGGCCCGGCGGCCGGCATGGGAAGCATGGGGCGCAACCGATCCGGCAGGTCGCGCTGGAAAGGCAGGTCGAGCTCAACCGTTTGGGACCGCGCCGGCACTCTAGCGGACTGTACTACGCCAGGTCAGGCCGTGCGACGTCGCGCGGCCGGGCGGGCCGCTGACGTTTTCGCCGCCACCTTGACCTTGGCCGCACGACTCGCGGCGGGTTTCTCGGCCGGCTTCTTCTTCCCTTGCTTGGTCGCCTCCACCGATGCTTTCAGCGCAGCCATCAGATCCATGACGCGGGGCTCCTGCACGGCGGCCGGAGCTACCACCTTGAGGCCTTTCATCTTTTGATCGACGATCTGCTGGAAGGCGGCCTTGTAGTCATCGGTGTAGCGCTCCGGCTGGCACCTGTCCGTCAGGTTATCGATCAGCGAGGTCGCCATCTTGACCTCTTTGTCGCTGATCTTGACGTTTTGCGGGAGATTCAGTTCCTCGGTGGATCGGATCTCGTCCGGCCAGTTCAGCGTATTGCAGAGGAGCGTATTGCCCTCGACTTGGATCAGGGACAGATGCTCGCGGTCGCGCAAAGCGATCTTCGCGACAGCCACCTTGTTCGTGTCTTCGAGGGCGCGTTTGAGCAGGTAGAAGGGCTTGACCCCGACATCCTCGGGCTCGAGGTAGTAGGCGGATTTGATGTAAAGCCCAAGCGGCACCTCGTCACGCTCGACGAATTCGACGATATCGATCGTCCTGGTGGTCTTGAGGGGGAGCTTGTCCAGATCTTCCTCGTCGATCAGGACGAACTGATTCTTTCCGACCTCGTAGCCCTTGAGCACCTCGTTGAATGCGACCACGTGGTCATCCGTCGGGCAATGCCGCTGCTGTTTGATCGGGAGTTGACAATGGGGGCACAACTGTCGGAAGGACACGGCGCTGTGCGCCTCGGTGGCGAGGTACATGCGGACCGGGATCGCCACCATCCCGAAGCTGATCGCGCCCCGCCACATGGACCGGGCCATACCACATGATCTCCTTTTCGCTGGGTTGCCCGGATTATACGGCCGGGCGCCGAAAAGATGTTCGGATTGCCGTCTCCAGCCGCTGCGCGTAAAGCGGGCCCAGCGATTCGTGCTTGAAGTAGGCGTAGACGTCGCGGCCACCGTCCAGGTAGCCGGCAATCCGCCGAACCCAGGCGGCGCGCCGCTGCGGAGAGTACGTGTCGCGGCGCAACCGCAGGTAGATGAACGCACCGCGCCCGAGAGGCCCCGGCTCTTCCTCGCCGTCGCCGTGGACGAGCGACGCCCCCAGACGCTCCAGGAGCGCAGCGACCTCCGGCGTGTGCCAGGAGCGGTGGCGGAACTGGAAGGCGACGCGCCAGTGAGATGGGAGCAGGGCTACGATCCGCTCGATCCGGCCCTCATCGAAGGGCGCGGTGGGCGGCAGCTGAAAGAGGACCGGGCCCAACCGATTGCCAAAGGCCGCGGCCTCCTCCGCCAGCACCCGGACCGCCTCCTCCAGGTTGGGCATGCGGCGGTTGTGCGTGATTCGCCGGTGGGCCTTGACCGCGAAGCGGAAGTCCGGCGGGACGCTTGCGACCCAGCCGGCGATGACGCCCTCCGGCTGCGTCCGATAGAAGGTGGTGTTGACCTCGACCGTTGGGAGGTGCTGGGCGTAGTAGCTCAGCATCTCCGCCGACTTGATGCGGCGGGGATAGAAACGCCCTCGCCAACCCGAATAGGAAAACCCCGACGTGCCGACGAAGAACTGGGGCACGTCCCCGTATTAGATGTTGGGGACGCCCTTGATCAGGCCCATGAACTCGGCGCGGGTCTTGGGATCCGTCTGGAAGATGCCCAGCACGCAGCTGGTGAAGACCCGGCTGTTCTGCTTCTCCACGCCGCGCATCTTCATGCACAGGTGGTCGGCCTCGATGACTACGCCCACACCCACGGGTTCCAGGTATTTCTGCAGGCACTCGGCAATCTGGCGCGTCATTCGCTCCTGGACCTGGAGCCGCCGGCTGTAGAGCTCCACCAGCCGGGGCATTTTGCTGAGACCGACCAGCCGCCCTTTCGGGATATAGCCGATGTGGACGCGGCCGTATAGCCGCGAGTCAGGAACTCGAGGCTTTCCTTGACCCGCTCGGGGGTGTCGCGAAGCCCTTCGCGCGAGGGATCCTCGCCGAGCAGTACTAACTGGTGCCTGATCAACGCCTCCATCGAGACGGCGTCGCTGGAGCGGTCCTGAGCTTGTGCCACGACCTAATTATGGCGGTGTTCAGCTACGGCTCACGGATGCTGAGCTGACGCTTCCCGTGGTCGCATTGACCACGACGTACGCGTCATTGGCGCTGTGCCCTCCTTGTCCGGGCGCAACAAGATGCAAAATCCAGGCCGCCTCCGCGGGGCATAGGAAGGATGGAACTCGAATCCCGCCGACCAAACATGCCGAACGCGATTCCGAATAGATCAGGCTGCCGTGGTCGTCATAAACCTTGTCGGGTGCCGGCTCATACCTGGCACTCACCAGGGTGAATTCGCTCGCACCGGTGTTCATCTGTTGCACCCGGTTGATCGCCGCCGCGGTCGCCTCCTCTGCCGAGATGTGGGGCCGGAGAGCCTGCGCGATCAGGAATCCGCCAACGCCGATCAGCGCGAGCAGGATTACAATGCCTGCGCCGACGAGACTGCGTCGTACCGTCAGCCGCACCGCCCGCCTAACTAATGACGTTCATCGGGTCCTGCGGAAACTCGCGCAGGTACGCCTGCATCGCTACCCAGAGGGCCTTGACGGAGATCGTCTGGAAGTCGGGCCCACGGTACCCGGCCAGCGGCGAGGGCGTCTCGGCATAGCTCACGGTGTCGAGCGCCGGATCGTCGTGGCTGAAGTCGAAGGCGAAGATCGTGATCATGTGCGTGGCGTTCCAGCGGTTCCACCCTGGCATGGTTCGGGTCATCGTCTGCACCATCACCGGGACGCCGTGGCCGAAGGTCATGATCGCCTGCTGGTCGACGATGTCGTGCTCGATCCTGGCCTTCACCTCGTCGAGGGTGGTCACGTGTTCCGCCTTGTACCGGGGCTGATCAAGGACGGGCATCACCACCGGATCGAGGAAGCCATTGATCGCAGCGGTCGCATTGGCGCCGAATTCGCCGCTGTTCGGGTTCAGCTTGGATGCTCTGGCGACGGTCTCGATGTCCGGGACGTCGGTCATCCACGCCGAGAGGAGGACCTGGGTGGCCCCCGCACCGCAATAGTTGCGGTGGGCCCAGTCGGGCGGCTCGTGGAAGCCGCGAACTTCGACCGCTCCCTGGCCCGGGGAAACCTGGCCGACTGTCAGCGACGGTTGCGGCTGGGGCGTCTCTGTCGGGGTGGCCGATGGTTTGGGGAAGTTGTAGGCGAGTGCGACGGGCCCGATGGGCCGGGTATTGACCTGCGCGCCGAAACAGGAAGGCAAAAGCGCAGCGAATGCCATCGCCAGCGCAATCTTTATTACTCCTTGTGACATTCCTGTCTCATCCTATCAGTGACGGTATCAGCTGGCCAGACCCTGCGGCCGGTTGTTACAACGGCTCCGACGGCCGCCAGGTTATGGCCGGGACAGTATGCCATGGGCGGATCGTTCAGCTTGGAACGTGATATCTTTCCTATCAATTAATATGAGGATGAAAAAGGTGCCCGTCGAGGAGGCGGCGCGCAAGGGCTTCGTCGGCTTCGTGCAGCGGCTCGGCCCGGGCCTGATCACCGGCGCCAGCGACGACGATCCCAGCGGTATCGGGACCTACTCCCAGGTCGGGAGCCAGTTCGGGTACGGCCTGCTGTGGCTGGCGCTCTTCACCTTTCCCCTGATGAGCGCGGTGCAGGAGTTGTGCGCGCGCATCGCGCTCCAGACCGGCGTCGGGTTGGGGGCGAGCCTGCGTCGGAAATTCCCTCGCTGGCTGGTCGGCGTCGCCATCCTCGGGCTGCTCGCCGCCAACACCTTCAACGTCGGAGCCGACCTCGGTGCCGTGGCCGCGGCCGGTTCGCTGCTGTCGCGTGGGGCCGTTCAGGCGCTGTGGCTAGTGGTACCGGTGGCGCTCCTGATCATCGTGCTGCAGGTCTTCGCCAGCTACGCCACGATCTTCAAGATTTTCAAGTGGTTGACGCTCGCGTTGTTCGGCTATGTCATTACCGCCTTCTTCGCCCATCCCCCTCTGCTGGAGGTACTCAGGGCGACCGTGGTCCCGCACGTCGAATTCTCGAAGGATTTCGTCATGGCGCTGGTGGCGGTGCTCGGCACCACCATCTCGCCATACCTGTTCTTCTGGCAAGCGTCCTCCGAGGTCGACGAGCTGGCGGCGGCCGGCGCCACCAACCCCCAGGCCGGCCGTCACGGGCTGCGCCTCTCCGAGCTGCGTGCCGCCAGGACCGACGTCCTGGTCGGAATGGCGTTTTCCAACCTCGTGATGTACTTCATCATTCTCACCTCCGCAGCGGTGCTGCACAGGCACGGCAGGACGGGCGTCCAGACCGCCGCCGAGGCCGCTGCGGCGCTGGCCCCGCTCGCTGGACCGTTTGCCTTCATCGTCTTCTCGGTTTGCCTCATCGGCGCCGGCCTGCTCGCCATCCCGATCCTGAGCGGCTCCGCCACCTACGCGATCAAGGAGTTCCTGGGCTTGCCGGGGAGCCTGGCCAGCAAGCCGCAGCAGCGACCGACCTTCTACATCATCCTCACGCTGGCCACCGTGGCTGGCGTGGTGATGAATTTCATGCACCTCGATCCGATCCGCGCGCTCTTC
>VBFX01000005.1:15010-16162 GCA_005889395.1 Chloroflexota bacterium | reverse complement strand
CCGGGTCTGCATCCTTCACGTTCAGCGGTTCGGCCGGCCAGAGTTTCGGGGCATTCCTGACCGACGGCATCGAGTTCATCCTGATCGGTGAGGCGAACGACTATGTAGGGAAGGGGATGGGGGGCGGTCGGATCATCCTGCGGCCGCCCGCCAACGATGCCGGCGAACCGCACCTGCTCGGGAACACCGTCCTTTACGGCGCCACCGGTGGCGAGTTGTTCTGCGCGGGGAAAGCGGGTGAGCGCTTCGCGGTGCGCAACAGTGGCGCCGCGGCGGTCGTCGAGGGGGTGGGGGAGCATGCGGCGGAGTACATGACGGGCGGCACCCTGGTGGTGCTCGGCCCGGTGAGACACAACCTCGGCGCCGGGATGACCGGCGGCGAGGTCTTCGTCTACGACGATGGGATCGGACTGCCGGCGATGGTGAATCCAGAACTCGTCGACGCGCACCGGCTCAGCGGCGAGCACCAGCTGCTGGCGGAGCAGGGACTGCGCTTACGTGGATTGATCGAACGACACGAGCGATACACCGGCTCGCCCGCGGCACGCGCGATCCTCGATGACTGGCATGCGGCACTGCATCGATTCTGGAGGGTCGCACCGAGGGATGACGTCGCCCGCATCGAAAGCGCGCACGAGGGCACCGTCGCGTCTCGAGGGTAGAAGCCCCACAAGCGAGTCGTCTGTGGCCGCCAGGCGGCCCCATCGAGCCCGCCAGGCGACCCTATCGAGTCCGCCCGGCGACTCTATCGAGCCCACAAGCGCTGAGGTCGGCGCACCCTTCGGCGTGCTCGACGGGCCGGCCAGCTAAGCCTAAAGCCATTTGCCACCGGCGGCGTGAACGCCTCAGCCGTTTCGGCTCAGAGACGGGATGCGCGCGCCCAATATTCGCGAACCGACCCTGGCCCGTCTGCGGCGCGCCGAAGGGCACCGCGCGAACCGGGCCGTAACGCTGACTACTCAATCGCCGACAAGAGGTACCTACGCCTCCCCGCCCCTTGCGGGGCACACCGACGCCTCAGGCGCTACAGATCATCGCTCCGGCAACAAGAACGGCGGCTCAATCAGGCGGCGGGGTCGGGTAGGTCGTCGCCCAGATCCGAGCGCTGATTCGCCTCATGGATCGCGGCATCATGTGCCTCCATCACCCGAG
>VBFX01000005.1:0-14998 GCA_005889395.1 Chloroflexota bacterium | reverse complement strand
AACTGTTCGGCGAACTGGCGAGCAGCCTGAACGGGGTCCTCTGCGTCCGCCACGCGAGCCAAACCCGGTGGGCGAGGTGGCACGGCCAGCACGTCGCCATCCGCTGTCCGTACCAGCTGCCAGCCGCCCTCGTGCGCCATCCAATGGTGTCGATGGCACAAGAGGATCATGTTCGCCAGATCGGTGTCGCCGCCGTCGATCCAGTGAACAACGTGATGCGCATCGCTCCAGGATGCGGGCCGTTCGCAGCGCGGCCATTTGCAATGACCGTCGCGCGCATTGAGAGCACGACGCATGGCGCCGGCTACGACGCGACGGGCGCGTCCGACGTCGATCACGACAGACTCAGGAGCCAGCACGACGCGGGTGAGGGTGCCGTCGCATGCGAGACGCTGAACCGTCGCCGCCGACACGGGCAGCGAGTACTCCATGTCGCCGGCCGGCGATCCGGCCACGGCACGGAGGGTATCGAGCGAGGCTGTGACCTGCAGATGAGGCCGTTGCGGCAGCACGCCAATGTCCTGGACGTGGCTGCAGACCTCGACGAACGCGTCCGCGTTGCGGTGTTCCCGGCCGCGCTCATCGTGATCGCCATGCGGTTGGGCCAAAGGCTCGAGCGCGCTCCGGACCACAGCGCCACCAACTGAGTCGATCCAGCCCTCGAGGGCGAGGGAGCCGTCCTCGTAGGTGCTCATCTTCAACGTCCGCGCCTCGGTCGCGCGGCTCTGCTCGGCGGCAAATTCCTCGGGATCGGTGGCGTGGCGCATGTGATGACAGAAGTACCAGAGCCGGCCGACGCTGTACTCGCGGGCTTTGTCGAGTAGCCCGCCCTCCTCGAACGGCGCGGCAGTGGACGATCCCTGCACGGTCTCAGCGGTTCGGGCCATCAACGTCAGGTGGGCATAGCCAATCTCCGCACTCTCGACCGCCTCGACGCTGCGCGGAAGGTCGTCGAGGTGCTCGCCGACCGCCAAACTGTTCCAGACGGCTCCCGTGGACATCCGGCACTGATGACGAATCCAGTCGATGGGGCTCACCGACCCCTCCTCCTCGTATTCCTCAGTCTTCCTGAAGGCAGCCGCTGTCTGCGAAAACTCCAGCTCGAGGAGGTCCGTCGCATGGCGGATCCCCTTGAGCTCAGCGGCGAGCTCCTGGGGCTGCCGATTCGTTTTGGGCCGCCGGCGGAAGCGGTCGATCGCCGCCAGCAACTCGGCCAGGTGGGAGCTCGCCGCCACTGTCGCTTCGGCACCTACCACAATTCTGTGTAAGTCTAGCGAACATACGTTCGGTTGTCAAGAAGAGCGGGCCGGTCTTAGCCGATGGGTCGCTGGTAGAACACGGCTTCGACGGGTGCGGACAGCAATGGGCCCTGGATCTGCTGGAAGCGCCGGAAATATTCGGCCGCCATGTGGCGCTCGAGCGCTGGCCGCCCCGTGAAGCGCTCAGCTAGGGTGAACAGCAGCGGGTCTGCCGCCGAACGGTAGAGCGTCGATCCAAGGACGCCGGGCAATTGCCTGGACGCGCTAACAAATGCCTTCGTCGCCTCCGCGAGCACTGCCTCTCGTCCCCGCCTTGCGCGCAGGGTCACCAGCAGCACCAGGTCGCCGCCGGGCACCGACTGTTCGATGGCTCGCCGGATTCGCTCCTGGAACGCCGCCGACGGCGGCGATTCGACGGTAAGGCTCCAGGCCTGCTCCAGGGTCTCCCCCCGCACCAAGAGGCCAACCGAAGCTATCGCGGCGTCGAGCTCGCCGAGCGGCGGCCTGAGCTGGTCGCTCATCGTTGTTCCTCTTTCGCCACGGGCCTGCCCGCGGTCAACAGTTCTGCCAACCTGGTGCGCGCCCGGTGCAGTCGCTGATCGAAGGCGGCACGATTGATGCCAAGCAGTTGCATGGACTCCAAAGGGGTCAGTGCTTGCCCGTAGTGAGTCTCGAGCAACAGCCGGTCGGACTCGGAGAGTTGCTCAAGTGCGTTGGCAAGTCGGCTTCGCAGCGCCTCTCCAGAACCTGCACGACCCGGATCACTGATCGGTCCCTTCTGGCGGCCATCGTCGACGGCCAGCGACGCCTCGCCGCGCGGCGCTCGCCCGTGCGCGACCCGTTCCCGTCGCATCCAGTCAATGGCAGCGTGATAGACGCTGCTGGCGAGGAATGCGCCGATCCGTTCAGCGTCGCGGACATTGGGCGGGCGCTCCAACCAGCGACCGAGCAGATCTGCGACCACATCTTCAGCTGAGCCCGGGTCGTTGACGTACCGCCTGGCGAAGGACACCATCTTTGCACCGTGGCGCTGGTACACGAGCGCAAGTGCCTGCACTTCCCCCCGGGCAAGTGCGCGGAGGAGCTCGTCGTCGTCGGATACGCTCGCTGACGGCACCAACAGCCTCTACTTAGTGACGCCTTTCCCTGACAGGCAAGGCAGCATGTCAGCTTCCAGCGTCATTGTGGATGTGAGGAGGTAAGGATGAACCAACTCGTTGACACGCGCGCGATCGTGACCGGCGCAAGCCGTGGACTTGGGCGGGGCGTGATGGAGGCATTCCTGGCTGAGGGTGCGTCGGTGGTCGCCGTCGCGCGCGATACGGGCCCGCTGACCGAACTCGCCGCTCGCGACCCGCGGCTGCAGCTCGTGGCTGCAGATGCCAGTGACCCCGCCGTGGCCGCCAGGCTGCTGCGACGGGAATCGTTCTCCATGAACTGGAACACCGATGTTCAAATAACGTTCCACTGGCTGCGTGAAGCGCTCGTCCTTCCGCTGCATCGGGGAAGTCGGATCATCGTTATGAGTAGCGGGGCCGCGATCATGGGGTCACCGTTGAGCGGCGGGTACGCTGGGGCTAAAGCGACGCAGCGCTTCATGGCGGACTACGCCTCACAGGAAGCGCGGCGCGCCAACCTCGAGATTAGCGTCAGCGCGGTGCTGCCCAGGCTGACCCCGGCAACTGAATTGGGTCGTGCCGCGGCCGCCGCCTATGCAACCCGCATGGGAGTCCCATTCGAGGACTACCTTCGCCAGCTGGGCACGCCCTTGACGCCGGAAATCGCCGGCGCGGCGTTTGTGAGGCTTGCTGCCGGTCTCGACGCGGCGGACGCCTACATGCTGAGCGCCGACGGTCTCCAACCGCTGTCCAATGCGACGCCTGGCGAACGACGCCCGCTTCCAGCCGGAGTCAAGGAAGAGCGATGAAGTACGTCCTGCTCGTCTACGGACCGATGGCTGAAAACGAAGCCGAGCGTGTCGCCGGCATGGCCGAGATGGCCGCGTGGTACCGGACGTTGGGGAAGGCGCTGGTGGATCCTGGTACTCCATTCACGGGCGGAGTGAAGACCGTCAGTCGGGCCGGGGTGAAAAACGCACCGATCGGCTCGCAGGCCACGGGCTACAACATCGTTGAGGCAGCGTCTCTCGACGCGGCAACCCAGCTGGCCGAGGGTTGTCCGCTCCTCAAAGCCGGAAGAGAGATCGTCGTCTATGAGGCATTCGGTCCGATGTGACCAGCTGATCCCGGCCCTTCGTACAATCCGCAGATGAGTCCACTGCGGGCGTCGACGCTCGGCGTCGTCGGAGCCGGGGTGATGGCCGAGGCGATTATTGCCGGCGTGCTCGAGCGCCAGCTGGTGTCGGCCGGGAACATCGTTGCCAGTCACCCCCGCGCCGACCGACGGCACGCGCTGAGCGAGAAATACGGGATCCACGTCACGGCCGACAATGCCGAGGCGGCGCGCCGCGGTGACGTCGTGGTGCTGGGCATCAAACCCCAGGTGATGCCGGGTGTGCTTCAAGAACTTCGCGGCAGCCTGGCGCCCGAGAAGCTCGTGATCTCCATCATCGCGGGCGCCACCACCGCAACGCTGCGCAACGGTCTCGAGCATGGCTCGCTCGTCCGCGTCATGCCCAACACGCCGGCGCAGATCGGCGAGGGCGTGAACATCTGGTACGCGACCCCGGAGGCGACCGAGGCGCATCGCGAGCAGGCCCGTGCCTTACTCGGCGCGCTCGGCCACGAGCTCCAGGTCGCTGACGAGCGCTTTGTCGCGATGGCAACCGCCGTCAGCGGCACCGGCCCGACCTACGTCTTTTTGGTGATGGAGGCGCTGATCGATAGCGCCGTGCACCTCGGATTTCCCCGCCACCTCGCGCACGACCTGGTGCTGGAAACCCTCAAAGGCTCTGTGGCCTTTGCCGAACGGACCCAGAAACACCCGGCGCAGCTTCGGGACATGGTGACGTCACCGGGAGGAACCTCAGCCGCGGCACTGCATGAGCTCGAACGCGGCCGGCTGCGCACGGTGCTGGCCGACGCCGTCTGGGCCGCCTACCGCCGGACGATGTCGCTCTCCGAAAGCCTCAGCGCCGGAAAGGACCCCGAGCCAATGCCGCCCAGGGGCGAGGCCTAGTCCGGCCGGCCAGCGACCGTGCATCGCCGCGGCCTGGTAGCGCTCGCAGTGCTTCTCATGGGGGCTCTGGCCGTCGCAACCTATTACTGGGTGCAGATCCCCCTGGTGAAGTTCACCCTTCAGGCGGGGCAATGCAAATGGGGCCCGCCGCTCGCCGGCGTCTACCTCTCGGGTCGCCTTCGCCTGGTCGATCGCTGCAGGACGGTCAGTGGCACAGTCGACTGTTTGAAAGTCGAGCCGGATGGCGACTACCATGTTCGGCTCAGGGTGGACACGCAGTACGGGGCGCTGCTCACGCCGGCCAACGACTTGCAGACCTGCACCAACCACGCCGGCCCTCACCTTGTGGTGGAAATCATTCCCCAGCATCCCCAGGGCGTTCTCTTCCGCACCAACGACGCCGATGCCGGCGGCTTCAATGACCCGCCGATGCCAGCGCCGGGCGACCACGTCACGGTCACTGGACCCTACGTGATCGACACCAACAGCCTGCACCGGATCCTCTACCAGGGTCGTGCCGCGGAAAACTGGGCCGAGATCCACCCGGCGTGGGGAATCAGAGTGGACCAGCCCGGCACTCCCGGCCAGCCTAACGACTACGGTCCGTCGTTCGGTGATTCCGGCTGATCAGTTACTCATTGCACTACTGCGCAATCCGTAGTAGTCTCTATGGCGTCATATATGAACCAGGCTGAAGTCGACCCTACCCAACTGCTCAAGGGCGTGCTCGATCTGGCGGTGCTCGCCGTGCTGGCGGAATCGGACAGCTATGGCTACGACGTCCTTCGGCGGCTTCGCGAAAACGGCCTGGATCACGTCGGCGATGCCTCGGTCTACGGAACACTGCGGCGGCTTTATCAGGCGGGCGCGCTCAATTCGTATGTCGTTCCTTCCGACGAGGGGCCGCATCGCAAGTACTACGGCCTCAACAGCCGAGGTCGAAAGGCTCTCGACCAATCCGCACAGACCTGGGTCTCCTTGAGCAAGGCGCTCAATCATCTGCTAAACGGAAGGAGCAACGGTCATGGCAAGTAACGATCAAGCAGACGACGTTGCGACCTACGCGGGCTCAGTCCGCGCTGCGCTTTCCGACCTCCCACCGGATCAGGCCGACGTTCTGCTGGAAGATCTCGAAGACCATCTAAGGGAGGTTGCGACTGACGCTGGCGGTTCGCTTGCCGAGCGCCTCGGGCCGGCCGAACAATACGCCCAGGAACTGCGCACGGCCTATGGTGTGGCACACGCCGACGCCACGCGGCAGCACCCGCTTCTGCGCGACGTCACGGTCGCGATAAGCCGGGTGACGACATCGTCGTGGTACCGACAGGTGCGTGCGTTTCTCCCAGAACTGCGACCAGGATGGTGGGTCCTACGCGCGTATCTCCTCGTCCTGGTCCTGACCAGAGCCTTCAGCCCGAGCACCAACCTTCACCCGATCCCCAATCCATTCTCCAGCCGCGGGCTGCTCGAGATCGTCGCGGCCGCCATCGCGATCGTGCTATCGATTCGCTTGGGCCGAGCAGACCGTCCCCTGGCGAAGGGCGGGCGTGTCCTGGCGATTGGCGCCAATGTGATGATCGCGCTGATCGCGGTGCCGGTCCTAGCAGGCATGGGCACGTTCCCCTCCTTCGCGATGGAGGAGTCGGGTGGTTCCGGCCAACAGGAAGTGGGACAACCATTGACGATGGCGAATGGCGCGCTCAGCAACATCTATCCCTACTCCAAGGACGGCACGCCACTTACGGACGTCCTTCTCTATGACCAGGATGGGCGCCCCGTAACCCTGGCTCAGACTGTCCCAGATCCGATGACGGACTATCCTTTCGCCGCCGACGGAAAGCCGATCACCAATGCATATCCGCTTCATCAGCAACACTTGTCTGGCGCCCCGGTTACCGCGCCCCGCGTCGCACTGCCGCCGTGGCCTGCGCAGAGCCCCATCGTGACTCCGATGCCGAGCCCCAGTCCCAGCGCGACCCGCTAAGTGCGCGGTGTGGTAATGGCTCCCTCGCTGGCCGACGAGACAAGGGCAGCGTACTTCGCGAACACGCCGGTCGCATAACGGGGCTCCGGCGGCTGCCAGTCTTTCATTCGCCTGGCAATCTCGACCTCGGGCAGCTCGACATTGAGCTGGCGCTTCGCGACATCGATCGTGACGGTGTCCCCATCGTGAAGGGCGGCGATCGCCCCACCGCGCGCCGCCTCGGGTGCGATGTGGCCGACCATGAGCCCGTGGGTCGCGCCGGAGAAGCGGCCGTCGGTGATCAGCGCGACCGAATCGCCGAGGCCTTCGCCCACGAGCGCGCCGGTCACGGCGAGCATCTCACGCATCCCGGGACCGCCGACCGGGCCTTCGTAGCGGATCACCACGACGTCGCCTGCCTTGATCTGGCGCGCCTCGACCGCGGCAAACGCTGCCTCCTCGCTGTCGAAGACGCGAGCCGGGCCGCGATGCATCAGGCGCTCGTGGCCGGCGAGCTTCACGACGCAGCCCTCGGGCGCGAGGTTGCCGCGGAGAATTGCCAGGCCGCCGGTCGGCTTCAGGGGTTTGTCCAGGACCGTCACCACCTTCTGGCCCGGAGTCTCGATTGCGGCCGTGGCGACCTGCGCCATGGTCCGGCCGTCGACCGTTCGGGCTGCGCCATTGATCAGTCCGCCTTCGTTAAGTCGCTTCGCCACGAGCGCGATACCGCCGGCATCGTGCAGGTCCTTCGCCACGTACGCGCCGCCCGGCTTGAGGCTGGCAACCACCGGGGTCCGCGAGGCGACTCGTTCGATGTCGTCGATGGTCAAGGGCACGCCGGCCTCTCGCGCGATGGCGAGCAGGTGTAAGACGCCATTCGTCGATCCACCGGTGGCCGCGACCGACGCGATCGCGTTTTCGAGCGCGGCCCTGGTGACGATCTGGCGGGGTCGCACGTCCCTCTTGATCAGGTCCATGACCAGCCGCCCTGACTGCTCCGCGACATCATCTTTGTGAGGGTCGAGCGCCGGGACGTCATTCGCCCCTGCCGGGCTGATTCCCAGGAACTCGATCGCCGTCGACATCGTGTTCGCAGTGAACTGGCCGCCACAAGCGCCGGCGCCCGGACAGGCGCTCTCCTCCACCTCGCATAGCTCGTCCGCGTCCATCTTGCCGGCGGCGACGGCACCGACGGCCTCGAAGACGTCCATCAGCGTGATGTCCCGGCCGCGATGGCGGCCGGCGGCGATCGTGCCACTGTAGAGGGCCAGCCCGGGGATGTTGATCCGGACGAGAGCCATCACGGCGGCCGGAATCGTTTTGTCGCAGCCAACGATCAGGACCAGGCCGTCGAAGAGATGACCGCGCGTCACCAGCTCGATCGAATCGGCGATCACCTCGCGGCTCACGAGTGAGGCTTTCATGCCCTCGGTGCCCATCGAGACGCCATCAGACACGGCGATGGTGTTGAACTCCATGGGGGTACCACCGGCGGCACGGATTCCGGCCTTCACCTTCTCGGCGAGGCGGCGGTGGTTGAAGTTGCAGGGCATGGTCTCGATCCAGCTATGCCCGACGCCGATCAACGGCTTGCTGAGGTCTTCGCGGGTGAAGCCGATCGCCCGCAGCATGGCGCGCGCGCCGGCACGATCGTCGCCCTCCGTCAATCGCGCGCTTTGCCGCTTCAGCGGCGACGCGCCGTTTGGGTCCGTCATCGTCCAGATACCCTCCTCGAGGCCCGATTGTATCCTGCCAAGCATGAGCGCAACGACGAGCGAAGCGATCCTGCCTGAGGCGGGTCTTCGCGCCGAGATCCGGCTCCTTGGGCAGCTGCTTGGCGAGACCCTGCGCGAACACGAGGGCGTCGCGCTCTACGAGCTGGAGGAGTCGATCCGCCTCCGCACCAAGGAGCTCCGCCAGCACTACGACGCCGCCGAGGAGGTTGCGCTCGTCGCTGAACTCGGCCGCATTCCCCTGGAGGATGCCGCGCGGCTGGTCCGGGCATTCGCGACATACTTCCAGCTCGTCAACCTTGCCGAGCTCGAGCGGCAGGCTCGATCGGTGGCCGAGACGACCGAGGACCCGGGGGAGCTCGACCGGTCGGTCGCTCGCTTCGCGGCGCATCGCATCCCTGCCGAACGTGTGACGGCGACCCTGGAGCAAATGGAAGTCCGGCCAGTGCTCACGGCGCATCCAACGGAAGCGGTGCGGCGCAGCATCCTCGACCACCAGGACCGCATCGGCCAGGAGCTGGCGCGCCTGCGCGCACCGCTTTCCGCGCGAGAGCGCGATCGAGTCCGGCAGCGGATGGCCACACAGGTCGAGGTCCTCTGGCATACGGACGAGGTCCGATCCGTCCGCCCGCGCGTGCTCGATGAAGTCGGGAATGCCCTCTTCTACCTCGAGCGCACCTTCTTCGACGCCATACCGGACGTCCAGCAGCAACTGGCCGAGGCGCTGGTTCGCCATTACCCGGGCATCCGGGTCCCCGCGGATCCGCCGATTCGGCTGGGATCGTGGGTCGGAAGCGACCAGGACGGCAACCCCAACGCCAACGCCGCGTTGCTGAGCGAGACGCTGCGCCTGCAACGCCGCACGCTCCTCACGCGGTACCGCGAGCGGGTGCGCGAGCTGGCCCGGGACCTCAGCCAGTCCACGCGCCTGACGCGAGTCAGCGATGAGCTGGCGGCCTCGATCAGGCGCGATGAGGAAGAGCTGGCGCATTATGCCGAGACCCTCTCGCCGGGGACGGCCGACGAACCCTACCGGCGCAAGCTCTCCTTCATCTGGTGGCGGTTGGGCGCGACGCTCGATGGCGAGCCCGCTGCCTACGCGTCCGCCGACGACCTTGCCGTGGACCTCGACCTGCTGGACACGAGCCTTCGCCGCCACCGGGGCGCCGCCGTCGCGGACGGCGATCTTCTTCGTCTGCGCCGCCAGGTGCGGGCCTTCGGGTTTATCGGCGCACGCCTCGATGTCCGCCAGCATCGCGCCGTGGTTCGCGCCGCCGGGATCGAGGTCGTCAACCGCCTCGGCGCCGCGTCCGACCGGCGTCGGAGCGCGACCCTCAATCCTCCGCCGATCTCGCTCGATGCGGGCCGCTGGTCAACCGCGACGGGCAACTTGCTCGCGACGCTCTCAGCGATGGCGACGGCGCAACAGGCGGCGCCCGGCTCAGCCCAGACGTTCATCCTGAGCATGACCGAAAGCGGCGACGACGTTCTCCAGACGCTATTCCTAGCGGGCCTGGCAGGACTTCACGACCTGGCCACAGACCCGCCGCGGAGCGACCTCGACATCGTCCCGCTCTTCGAGACGTCCGAGGCGCTCGAGCGCGGTCCGGCGATCATCGAGAGCCTCTTGAGTGATCCCGTCTATGCGCGTCAGCTCGACGGCCGGGGTGGCATTCAGGAGGTAATGCTGGGTTACTCGGACAGCAACAAAGAAGTTGGATATCTTTCCGCGGCGTGGGCGCTCAACCGCGCGCACGAAGCCATCGCCACAGTCGTCGCACGACACGGACGGCGGCTGCGGATCTTCCATGGCCGCGGCGGGACCGTCGGCCGCGGGGGCGGCCCGACTCATGAGGCGATCCTGGCGCAGCCCGCCTCGGCCCCCGATCCCAGAATCAAGATCACCGAACAGGGCGAGGTCATCCACCGAAAATACGCGCGCCCCGAAACCGCGCGACACAACCTCGAGATGGTGCTCGGCGCCACCCTCGAGCACGTCCTGATGCCGGCTGAGGTCCGCGAACCGCATCCGGCGTGGCGCGAGGCGATGGATGCGATGGCGGACGAGAGCCGCCGTCAGTATCGGGCGCTCGTCTACGAGGACTCCGGCTTCCAGTCCTATTTCGAGCAGGCGACACCGATTGAGGAGATCGCGCAACTCAACACCGGCTCGCGGCCGGTCAGCCGCGGCGGCACGCTTGCCGTCGAAGACCTGCGGGCGATTCCCTGGGTCTTCGCCTGGATGCAGAACCGCCACCTGCTGCCGGCATGGTACGGCGCCGGCTCGGCAGTCGCCGCCTTCGCTCGGCGACCGGGCGGCCTCGAATGCCTGCGCGACATGTATCAGCAGTGGATGTTCTTCCGCTCACTGGTGGACAACCTGCAAATGGTGCTCGCCAAGGCGGACATGCGGATCGCGCGGCAGTACGCGAACCTCGTCGTCGATGCGCGCGAGCGGGAGCGTCTCTTTTCCGTCATCGCTGCGGAGTTTCAGCGAACGCACGACGCCGTGCTGCAGATCACCGGTCAGGCGTCCGTCCTCGAGCGCCAACCCCAACTCCTGGCGAGCCTGCGGTTGCGGGATCCATACATCGACCCGACCTGCAGGCGGTCCTGCGGACGATCAACGGCATCGCAGCCGGACTGCAGAACACCGGCTAACATCACACGGTCGCATGGACCGGCTAATTCACTCGAACCAACTCCCCGGTGGCAACAGCTCTCGCGAGTTCGAGGGCAAGGAGTATGGCGCGGGTCTAACCTTGATCCTGGTCGATGTCGAAACGGGCCATGGCCCGAACCTGCACCGACATCCGTACGAGGAGATCTTCGTGGTCCATGCCGGGACCGGCCGCTTCGTCGTCAACGATGCCGTCGTGCAAGCGTCGGCGGGCGACATCGTCGTCGCGCCAGCGGGGACCGCCCATCGGTTCATCAACTCGGGCAGCGACCGTCTCCAGCTGACCGCAATTCATCACAACGCGAACTTCGTGACCGAGTGGCTGGAATCGTTGACGCCGGATCAGCGCTACTGGTCCTCGGAACGCCGGTAACGGCCTACGGCTCAGCCGGGTTGCGCCGCTTTCGGCTGCGGCGTTTTGGCGGAGCCGACAGTGGCAGTGCCCGCGCGTAGGTACCGAGGACCTGGAGAAAGGTGGTGGCGTGCCGCGCCGCGCGCAGCGATGCCGCGACCGGCTTCTCGGATCGGCCGCCGTCCAGGTCGAGGTAGAAGAGGTACTCCCATGGCGGATCGCGGCGTGGTCGTGACTCGAGCTTGGTGAGATTGACGCCCGCCTCGGCAAAGCAGGCGAGCAAGCGGAACAGCGCACCCGGTTCGTTGGCGACCGCGCAGACCACCGAGGTCTTCTTGCCGTAGCGAGGCCGCTTGATGCGCGGCGCCTTGGGCCGGCGCGGTCCTCGCCGCGTGATCAAGAAGAAGCGCGTGATGTTTTCCTGCACCGTCTGGATCCGTTCCGCCAGGATTTCCAATCCGTAGAGCTCGGCGGCCCGCCGCCCGGCGATCGCCGCCTGGTCCTTGCGGCCCTCCCGTTGAATCTGCTTGGCGGCACCGGCGGTGTCATACGCCGGAATGGGTTCGAGGTGCTCGCGCACGATGAAGGCCTCGCACTGCGCGAGGGCCTGGGGGTGTGAGAGCACCCGCCTGATCTCGTCGCCTTTGGCACCCGGCAGCGCCAGAAGGCAGTGATCGACCTGCAACGCCACCTCGGCCACCACCAGGGCGCGGTATTCGAGGAGCAGGTCGTAGGTCTCGAGCACGCTACCCCCCTGCGAGTTCTCGACGGGGACCAACGCGAAGTCCACCGACTGGTCGGCCACCCGGTGAAAGGCGTGGCGCAGCGTGCGAAAGGCCTGGGGCGTTGCGGTGGGGAACGTCGCGTGGAGCGCCTCTTCGGAGTAGGCGCCCGGTTCCCCCTGATAGCCGATCGTGAGCTCGCTGGCGATCTCGCCACTCTATCGAAGTTTCGCTTAGGCTCTACACATGAGTCAGGTCAATGTGATCGTGATCCACGTGCGCGCGAAGCAAGCGGCCGAGTACGAAAAGTTGTTTGTCGAACGTCAGCTACCGCGGTGGCGCGACTACCAGCGGCGGGGCAAGTTCATCAGTGCTCGGTTCTTCCGGTCCCAGTTCGGTTCGGACGAACGCAAGGCCGTTGTCAAATACGTCATCGTCGTCGAGGTCCCCAGCATGGCGGAGCACCACGAACATGACTCCGATCCCGATTTCCAAGAGTTTGACCGGCTGGCCGACAAGTTCCAACCCGAGGGTCCGCTAGTTTTCGGCGGCGATCTGATCCACTCGGTTGGCTGATCTCAGTCGAGGGCTTTGAGGCGCGGCCAGGCTTTGTCGAGGGAAACCAATGGGCTGCGGCAGATCCAGATCGCCTTCCCGTATTCCTCGTTGCGCAAACCGAGGAAGTTCGTGATGGTGCCGGCCTGCTCGATGTCGCCGAAGAGCCTGGCCAGGTAGCCGCGCTGGTATCCGACCACGATGACGGTCGACGGCGACATCTTCGCCGGCGCCCAGTAATAGTAAGTGAGGTGTGGCGACACCACCGGTGGCAGACCACGGCCGTAGAAATCGAGCGCGCCGGCCTCGCCGTAGTTGCTTGCCAGGATCATCACCGAGCCGCGGTCAGACAGGGGCAGTCGCTGGTAGACGGTGGTCACCTGCTCGACGAAGTCGGGCCAGCCGACCATGTCGGCGAAGTCTTTACGCGCCTTCCAGATTCCGGAGTCGGCCATCGCCTTCGCCGGCAGAATCGGAAGGCCGATCGGGAGGAGGACGAGCGTGAGCGCGACGGCGCCGGCTACCGCGAGGCGCCGGATCCAGCGCCGGCGCATCAACTCGACGAACCAGATCGAGCCTGCGGCAAAGGCGAGGGGATAGATGGGCGCGGGATAGTAGGCTTTTCCGCCGATCAGGAGGAAGAAGAGCTCGACGGCAACGATCGTGACAGCGGCCGCTCTCAGCGCCTCATCGCGCCAGAGCCACCACACGCCCATGACGATGATGGGGAGGAGCTGCGGACCGGCGAGTAGCAGTTGCTGGAGCACGTAGGCGATCGGGCCGTCCGTCGCGCCGCGGTGCGCGATCGTGTACGCGACGCTATCCCAGTTGTGACCCACCTGCCAGGTGAGGTTCGGCACAAGCACAAGGATGGCGATGCCGAAGCCGAGCCACGGCCAGGGGCTGGCCAGGTGCCAGCGTGATTTGGTGGCGAGCAGCCCGACCAACATCGCGATGCCAAGCCCGATCACGGTGTACTTCGTCTCCAGGCCGATTCCAAACACCAGGCCCAGCAACAGCCACTCCCTCGAATCGGCCCCGCGTAGCAGGCGCACGAACGACAGGGACGCGACCGCCCACACGAGCTCGTCGAAGCTGACCGTCTGAAAGAGGATGTTGGCCCCGACGAACATGGGCGAGATCAGGACCGCAAGCGCCGCGAGGGTCTGCGCCAGCTCGTTGCCCCCCAGCTCTCGCGCGATCAGTGCCGCGATGACGATGATCGCGGCGCCCGCCAGGACCGTGAGCAGCCGCAGCGCCGGAAGCGAACCCGGGAAGATGGCCTGGTCGAGCCGGGCCAGCAACGGCGTGATCGGTGGGTAATCGACGTAACCGAGCGCGGGATGCCGGCTCGAGGCCAGGTAGTACAGCTCGTCCCGGTGCCAACCGTAGCGATCGGCGACGGCCATCGTCACGCCCACCTTGGCAGCGACCAGCAGGAGCAGGGCCGTCCAGGGCGGGCTCGCTTTGATGGTGCCAAGCTAGCACAGGCATAATTGCGCTGATGGACGCGAACCAAGTACCGGGCGTGACCGCAGCCGACGATCACTTCCTTGCCGCCTTTACGGCGGGGGAGATCGCCAACCAGGACTTCCACCATCGCGACCACCTCCGGCTGGCGTGGATCCAGATCCGCCGGATTGGGTTACCGCGTGCATTGGAAGCCGTCACCGCGGCGATCCGGCAATTCGCCGCCGGCCACGGGCACGGTGACCGCTACCACGAGACGATGACGCGCTTCTGGCTGCTCGTGGTCGCCATGGGCATCAGCCGTCACCCCACGCTCGCCTTCGACGAGCTGCTCGCCGCCGAGCCACACCTCCTCGACAAGAACCTGCCGTACCGTCACTGGTCGCGCGAGCGGATGGGCAGCGAAGATGCGCGGCATCGCTGGCTGGAACCGGATCTTCGCCTGATGCCCGCGTCGTAGTCCCTGTCCGACTAGGTTCGCGCGAGCGGCGTCTCGTTGAGCGGCGGCCGGGGCATGCGGCCGTGGACGATCTCGAAACCCGTCGTATTGCCGACGACGTCGACCTCATCGCGCCTGAGACGAAGCTCGACCGCGCCCTTGCCGGCGCGCAGATTCTTCAACGTGAGGTCCGGCAGCCAGTCGGGCAAGTCCGGGTTGATGTAGATGACCTTCGCGGTGCCGGCGGTGTGAATCCCGCAGAGGATCGCGACCAGGCGAAAGATCGAGGCCGCGGCCCATGCCTGCGGCACGTTGGTCCCGAGATAGGGAACCGGATAGGCGCCCGGCTCGCGCGCCACGCCCGCCCAGAGTTCCGGCAGGCTGTAATGGTCGAAGCGCTCGGCCGCCGCGAAGATGCCTTCGGCGATCTGCTGTGCCTCGGTGTGTCGGCCCGCCCGCCGGAAGCCGCCGGCGATGGTGGCATTGTCGTGCGGCCAGACCGATCCGAGGTGGTAGGAGTAGGGATTGTAGGAGGGATGCTTCATCGAGAGCGTGCGGATGCCCCAGCCGCTCCACATGTCGGGCTGCATAAGCCGGTCGACCACGCGGTTGGCGCGATCGGACGGGACGATGCCGCTGGCGAGGCAGTGCCCCGCATTGGACGCAACCGATCGGATGGGCCGCTTC
>VBFX01000348.1 GCA_005889395.1 Chloroflexota bacterium | reverse complement strand
GGGCAACGTGCTCTACCTGCTGATCGTGGGGATCATCGGCGGCGGCATCTTCCTGGCGATGGGTCTCGCCATCTCCGGCGCGTCCAAGAGTGAGGAGACGGCCGCACCGATCGCCAACCTCGTGTCCCTGCCGTTGATGTTCCTCTCGGGCATCTTCTTCTCCCGCTCCAACATGCCGGAATGGCTGCAGACGATCACGCAATACTCGCCGCTGACGTACGTCTCGGACGCCCTACGTAGCATCAGCGTCGACGGCGCCTCTCTTTGGGCGGTGCGGACCGATTTACTCGGCATTTTCATCTGGCTCGCGATCACGGTGGTGCTTGCTACCCGTCTGTTTAAGTGGGAGGTCGTGTAATGCCATTGCAGCTCAGCCCCAAGATGCAGGCCTTCACCCAGGAGGTCTTTCCGGCGATCATCGGCACCAACCGCAAGGATCTCCCGCTCCAACATGCCGGAATGGCTGCAGACGATCACCCAATACTCACCGCTGACCTACGTCTCTGACGCCCTGCGGAGCATCAGCGTCGACGGCGCCTCTCTTTGGGCGGTGCGAACCGATCTGCTCGGTATCTTCATCTGGCTCGGGATCACGGTCGTGCTTGCTACCCGTCTATTCAAGTGGGAGGTCGTGTAATGGCAGTGGAGCTCAGCCCCAAGATGCAGGCTTTCACCCAGGAGGTCTTTCCGGCGCTCATCGGGACCACCCGCAAGGACGGTTCGGTGGAGATGGTCCCCGTCTGGTTCGAGCAACAGGATGGCTCGTTCTGGATCAACGGCGGCACCAACCGCGGTTGGTTTAAACATCTGCAGCGCGACCGCGAGCTCACAATGCTGTTGGTCGATCCGAAAACCCCGGACCGCTACGCGCAGATCAAGGGCCGCCTGGTGAGCCTGATTCCCGACCCGACGGCCGAGTTCATCGGCCGGCTGGCCCATCGCTACACCGGCAAGCCATTCCGCGAGCTGGAACCCGGCGAACACCGCGTCACCTTCAAGATCCAGCCAGTCTCGGTGACGGGCCAGATGATCTGAGACTCTGGCTCCGCGCTGCGTCGGGTGCGGTCACGAACGCTCTCGGATTGCCTCCCAGATCCGCCACGGCGTCAGCGGCATCTCGAGGTTGTGGATTCCGAGGGGACGGAGCGCATCCATCACGGCATTGGCGACAGCCGGCGTTGCGGCAATCGTTCTGCCCTCGCCGATACCCTTCACGCCCATCGGGTTGTGCGGTGTGGGGGTAACCGTGCGGTGCGTCTCGAAGGGGAGAAGATCAGCGGCGGTCGGCAGCAGATAGGTCGTCAGGTTACCCGTGACCAGCTGGCCGTCTTCGTCATAGACGGCGCCTTCGAGCAGTGCCTGAGCGAGCCCCTGGGCGATCGCACCGTGCACCTGCCCATCAACAATCGTCGGATTGATCACGGTCCCACAGTCGTCGACGGCGATGTAACGGAGCAGCTTGACGGCACCGGTCTCGCGGTCCACCTCGAGGTAGGCAAGGTGCGCGCCAAATGGGAAGACGTTGTCGGGCGGGTCGAACTCCGCCTCCACCGACAGCTCGCTCTCGCGGCCAGCTTCTTTCGCCCAGCTCGCCAGTTCGCTCAGTGACATCGCGCGCGTCGGCACGCCGCGCACCTGCACCCGTCCATCCTCGAGCGCGATGTCGGGAACGGCGGCCTCGAAGGCGGCGCCGGCCAGCCCACGTAGCCGCGCCGCCAAATCGAGCGCGCTTTGTCGAGCCGCCGCACCAGAAACGGCTGCACTGCGGCTGCCGAACGTCCCGACGGCGTAGGCAGGAAGGTCGGAGTCGCCGTACGCGACCGTGATGCGGTCGAGCGGGACCCCGAAGATATCGGCGGCGACCTGCGACCAGGTGGTTTGATGTCCCTGGCCGTGCGGCGTCGACCCGGTGACGATCGTGATGGTGCCGTCGATCTCGAGCCGGGCGGTTGCCCGATCAGCCGGCTCACCCGCGGCAACCTCGACGTAGGTCGCGACGCCGATGCCATGGAGTTGCCCCTCCGCTCGTGCTTTCGCCTGCAGCTCCCGCAGCCGCTGATACTCCGACACCTCGACCAGCCGCCTGAGGGCGCCGGAGTAGTTCCCGCTGTCATAAGTCAGGCCGGCGGCGTTGGTGTAGGGAAACTCCGCGGGACTGACGAAATTGCGTAGGCGCAACTCGACCGGATCGATGTTGAGCTCGGTGGCGAGCCGGTCCATCATCCGCTCGATAAGGAAAGCCGCCTCCGGTCGGCCGGCGCCACGGTACGGCCCGGTTGGCGCCTTGTTGGTATAGACGCCTTGGATGGTGTTCTGGGAGGCGGGGATGCGATAGCAGCCGGTCTGTAGGTCCGGTGTGACGGTGG
>VBFX01000004.1 GCA_005889395.1 Chloroflexota bacterium | reverse complement strand
GCTGCGGGTCTGGTGCGACCTGCTACCGGCCTCCGACGGCACGGCGCCGTTCACGATCCACACCTTCAACCAGATCACCGGTGGCGACACCATCTATCCTCGGCAGGCCGCCATCGCAAACGATCACTTCGTTTTCTCAGGGCGGAACGCCGACGACAAGCAGACGGGGATCGGTCGGGACTTTGCGACGCTGCACGAGATCCACAAGCCGTATTACGCGACGCCCGGCGATGGGATCTTCCACTTTTACTTCCCCGAGCAGGGGTTGGTCGTCCCCGGCTCGTTCATCCCCGGGGCCGATTCGCATAGTCGCGCCTATGGCGCGTACGGCGCCGTCAGAACCGGCGTGGGCAGCACGCAGCTCGGCTTCGGATGGTCGACCGGCTACATCTATTTCACGCCGGCGAAGCGCCGGCGTGTAGTCTTCAGCGGAAAACTGCGGCCCTGGGTCAGCGGCAAGGACGTCGTGCTCGCGTTGCTCCGTCGCTGGGGCAAGGCGCAGGCGCAGGGGATGAGCGTCGAGTTCGTCGACGCGCAGCGCCAGCTGCCCATCCCGTATCGCAATACCGTCGCCAACATGATGGCCGAGGCCGAGGCACAGAACGGCATCTTTGCGCCGGACGAGATCACATTCGACTGGTACACGCGCAAAGGTATTTCCGATTTGCCCTATCCACGATTGGAGCCCGGTCGGGAGGTCGCCTGGGACATCGACGAGACGCTTGACCTCGCGGAGCTCGTCCCGTTTATCGCCAAGCCGTTCGCCCCGGGGAATGCCTTCCCGGCTGACGAGGTCGCCCAGGAAAAGCTCGCCTTCGACAAAGCCTTCATCGGCTCCTGCACGAATGGCGGATACGACGACCTCCTCGAGGCGGCCCTCGTGATCCGCGCCGGGCGAGAGCGAGGCTTCGAGAAAGCGCCCAGGACGTTCGTGATCTTTCCGGGGTCGGGCGGGGTCAAGCGCGACATCGAACACCCGGAGCCGCGCCTCAACGGTGAGTCGATCGCTGATGTGCTCCGATCCGTCGGCGCGGAGATCCGCGAGTCGTGGTGCGGCCCGTGCTTCGGCCAGGGTCCTGACGCGCTCAAGAAAGGCGAGATCGCGATCACCTCCTTCAATCGCAACTGGCAGAACCGCATGGGGGTCGGCGGCCTCGGTTACCTGGCGAGCCCGGCCGTCGTCGCGTCGTCGGCGTTGCTCGGCTACATGGCGGGACCGACGGCGCTCGGGATCGAATGGAATCCCGAGCGCTTCGACGTCTCGATCTAATCAAGGCGATGCAGACGAAGGCGCAGAGCCGACCCTCAGCGAAAGCCGTTCAGGCGAAGTGCGAGGTGATCGGCAGCCTCTTGCGCCCGCCCTACCTGGCGGAGGCGCGCCGCCGGTATGAGCAAACCGAGATCTCGACACCGGAGTTCAAGCGTCTCGAGGACCGCGCCGTCGACGAAGCGCTGGAAACCCAGACCCTGGCGGGGATCGACCTGATCACCGACGGCGAGATGAGGCGCTACGCATTTTATGGGCATTTGATCGATTCCCTGGACGGCTTCGACAAGTTCGGAGGTTGGGGCATCGAGTTCCGCGATGAAAGGGGAGAAAGGACCCGTCTGCGGCGACCCGTCGTGGTCGAGAAACTGCGATGGCGCCACCACATGTGCGTCGAGGAGTGGACCTACCTGCGCGCGCGTACGCCGCACCCGGCGAAGGTCACGCTCATCTCCGCCCAGCAAGCGGCCGCGTACTACGACCCCGAGAAGTCACGGGCCGCATATCCATCGCGTGATGCGTACCTGGCCGATATCGTCGACGTGACTCGGCGCGAGATCGAGGAGCTTCGCCGCCTCGGCTGCACCTACGTACAGATCGACGCGCCGCAGTATGCCGCCCTGCTCGACCACGATTTGCGCGAGGGCTACCGGCGCCGCGGCAGCGATCCAGATCGGTTGCTCGACGAGTGCATCGAGATGGACAACGAGATCATCGCGGGGCACGGCGGGATGACGTTCGGGATACACATCTGTCGTGGGAACAATCAGAGCAAGTACTACGCGGAAGGGGGTTACGGCCCGATCGCCAGGGTGCTGAGCCGCACCCGGTTCGATCGCTACCTGCTGGAGTACGACGACGAACGGTCGGGGGACTTCGAACCGTTACGCGAGGTTCCCGAAGACCGAGTTGTCGTCCTGGGGCTGGTCACGACCAAGCGCCCGCGACTGGAAGACGAAGATGCGCTCAAGCGGCGCATCGTCGAGGCTGCGCGCATCATTCCGCTGGAGCGGCTCGCACTGAGCCCGCAGTGTGGCTTCGCCTCGACGATGGAGGGGAACAAACTCACCCCGGATGAGCAACGGGCCAAGCTGGATTTGGTTGGTCGGGTCGCGCGCGCCGTCTTCGGCTGAGGGTTCGCAAGCGAGACCGCTACTCCGGATTACGACTTGGCGGATGGGGCTCGCTCGACAACGCCGAGAACGTCCGCCTCGGAGAGGAGACCCTTGCGCTGTTTGGCCGCGTCAAGCACGGTCTTGACGAGGTCAGGTCGCGGCTCGATGCCGCGCTGCTCGAGCCAGAAGACGACGTTCGACTCGCCGCTCATCGGGCCGATCTCGATGACCTGTTCGCAGCCGAATAGCTCGGCGGGCACGCCGGAGTAGACGCGGTTGGCCAGCCACTCGTCACCCTTGCGCTTCGCCTTGATCACGGCGGCGGCGTGGACGCCAGTCGCGGTACGAAATGCGTCCTTGCCGAGAACCGGGTAATTCGCCGGGATCGCCATCCCCGTCCCCTCGGCGATGACGTCACCCATTTCGCGCAGTTTGCGGAGGTCGGTGTCGATCCACCCCAGTAAGCGGAAGTTCACGAGCAAGAGATCGAGGTGGGTGTTGCCAACACGCTCTCCCAATCCGAGCGCGCAGCCGTGGATCCGGTCCGCGCCGGCAACGGCCGCCTCGATGGCATTGATAACGCCGAGCCCGCGATCGCTGTGGCCGTGCCAGTCGAGACCGACGTCGGGTTTCATCTCGTCGAGCATCCGTCGGACATATCGGACGACCGCGCGTGCGCCATCGGGCGTCGAATGGCCGACCGTGTCGCAGACGGCGACGCGCGCCGCGCCCTCCTCGATCGCCGTGCCGAAGAGGCGGCGCAGCGTTTCCGGCTGCGCCCGGGTGGTGTCCTCCGTCACGTAGAGCACAGGCATTTGGTTCTGTCTCGCGAAGCGCACGGCCTTGCGCGTGTTGTCCACCATCTGCTCGATCGTCCAGCCTTCGGCGTATTGGCGGATCGGGCTTGAGCCGATGAAAGTGGCCACCTCGATCGGGATGCCGACTCGCTGCGAGATCTCGACCACCGGACGGATGTCCACCTCGAGCGTGCGCGCCGCGCAGAGGGGCTTGATCCGCAGACGCTGGTCGCGGATCTCGAGCGCCAGGCGTTCCACATCCGCCACCGCGCGCGGGCCCGAGCCCGGAAGGCCGAGATCGATCGAGCCGACACCGAGCTCATCGGCCAGGTGCAGGAAGCGCAGCTTGTGTTCGATATCGGGGTCGCGAACCGAGGGGCCCTGGATGCCATCACGGAGCGTCTCATCGTGAATAGCGACGGGATTGTCCGGCTTCGGCGGGGCGTCGACCGTGTTCCAGTCGTAGATCAGCTGCGCTTCGTCAGGCACTGATCGACTCGAGCTCGAAGACCAGCGCGGTCAGAAATTCCGTCGCCAGCGCGCCGTCGACGATGCGGTGATCGACCGAGATCGAAATCCACGCGCCGCTGCGGGCGACCACCTGCCCCTGGACGACCATGGGGCGCGGCTTGATGGCGCCGAAGGCGACTACGCAGCACTCCGGTGGATTGATGATCGGGGTGCCGGTCTCGACCGGTCCGCTGGCGCCGACGTTCGTGACGGTGATCGTGCCGCCGCTCATTTGGTTCGGCGGCAGCGTTCCGGCGCGCGCCCCCTCGATCAGCAGGGCACTCTTTTCCGCGATCGCGGTCAACTCGAGCTGCTCCGCATCGCGGAGGACCGGCACCAGCAACCCCTGGCTGGTATTGACGGCGATCCCGACGTTGACCGGCTGCTTGACGATGATCTCGTCGCGACTCTCATCCCACGAGCTGTTCATCAAGGGATAGGCACGCACGGCCTTGACCACGGCGGCGATGAAATAGGGGAGAGGGGTCATCGACCGACCACTCGCTTTGCCCTCCTCGCGGGCTGCCATCAGCTTGCTGGCATCGAAGACGGCGAATTCCGTGAACTGTGGAATCGTGGAAACCGATCGCAGCATTTGTTTGGCGATCGCCTTGCGAATCCCCACCACGCTGATGCGCCGCTCGCCGTCGATCGAGGTCGACGGCGCGGCGGCCGGGGACGATGCCGCCGCCTCCACATCCGCTCGCGTGATCCGGCCGCCCGGACCGCTGCCCGTCACCTGAGCCAGGTCGAGCCCCATGTCTTTCGCGAGCTGGCGGACGAAGGGCGCGGCTCGCACATCGCCGCTGCTTTCGGCGGCGGCAGGCGCGCTTCGCGCCTTTCGCCGAATGCCGGACTCGGGGGCCCCCGGACCGTATCCGACGAGCGTCCCGGGCGTGGCCTCCGCCTGGGCCGCCTCCGCTGCGGTGATCGTCACGAGCGGCTCGCCGACCGCGACCGACTCGCCGGGCCGCGCGTGGAGTTTCTGAATCGTCCCGGCCCACGGTGACGGGATCACGACCACGGCCTTGGCCGTCTCGACCTCGCAGAGTGGCGTGTTGACCTCGACCCGTCCGCCTTCTTCGACCCGCCAGGCCACCAGCTGGGCGTCGGTCAGACCCTCGCCCAGGTCGGGCAGCCGGAACGTCTGATCAGCCATAGGCGAGCGCGGCGTCGGCCGCCTGGAGGATACGGTCGACGTCGGGCAGGTACAGCTTCTCGTAGCGCGCCGGGGGATAGGGGACGTTCAAGCCGCCAATGCGCGCGACCGGCGCTTCTAACAGGTCGAAGGCGTCATGACTGATCCGCGCGGCGACCTCGGCCCCGAAACCACAAAAGACCGGAGCCTCGTGCACCACCACGGCACGATGCGTCTTGCGCACCGAGGCCATCACCGTATCCATGTCGAGCGGCGACAGGCTGCGAAGGTCGATGACCTCGAGCGATATCTGCTCCGCGGCGGCGGTCTTTGCCGCCTGCAGCGCGACGCTCACCGTGGGCCCGTAGGCGATCACCGTCACACCCGACCCTTCGTGCGCCACCCGCGCCTTGCCGATCGGGACCCGAGCGGCCGTGTCGATCTCTTCTTTGAGGTAATAGCGTGCCTTCGGCTCGAAGAAAATCACCGGGTCGGGGTCATCGATCGCCGCCTGGAGCAGGGCATAGGCGTCTCCGGGAGTCGACGGGGTGACGACCTTCAACCCGGCGGTGTGGGCGAAGTACGCTTCAGGACTTTCGGAATGGTGCTCGACGGCCCCAATGTGGCCGCCGAAGGGAACGCGAACCGTGATCGGCAGAGGGACCCCCGAGCGGTTCCGGTACTTGGCGACGTGGCTGACGATCTGCTCGAAGGCGGGGTAAATAAATCCGTCGAACTGGATCTCCGGCACGGGCTTAAAACCGCGCAGCGCCAGGCCGACCGAGATGCCGATGATCGATGACTCCGCCAGCGGGGTATCGAACACGCGCTCTTCGCCGAATTCCTTCTGCAACCCATCGGTGATGCGAAAGACGCCGCCGAGCGCGCCGACGTCCTCGCCAAAGATCAGGACATTCTCGTCGTGGGTCAAGGCATCGCGTAATGAGAGGTTGATCGCCTTCGCCATCGTCACCGCTTCCATCAGGAGCCCTCGAGCGATGATTCGAACTCTTCGCGTTCCCGAAGGAATGGCTCCGGCGGGTTCGAGTAGACGCGGCCGAAGATCGCCTCACCGGGAGGCGGGGTGGGCATCGCCGTCAGCCGGGCACGCATCGCCTGAGCCGCCGACTCGGCTGCGTCGGCTATGGCCGCGACGGTCCCTTCGTCGATGGTTCCCTGCTGCTCCAGCCAGGCCCGATAGCGGGCAATTGGATCCTTGGCGTTCCAGGCCTCCAGCTCGCTCTCCGTTCGGTACCGCGTCGGATCGTCGGAGCTGGTATGCGCACCCATCCGGTAGGTGACGGCCTCGATCAAGCAGGGGCCCTCGCCCTGGCGGGCGCGGTCGGCGGCCGCCATCACTGCGGCGTAGACCCCGAGGACGTCGTTGCCGTCGATCCGGATGCCGGGAAATCCATAGCCGCGGGCGCGGTCGGCGATGGAGCCGGCGGTCTGCCTGGAGAGCGGCACCGAGATCGCCCAGCCGTTGTTCTGACAGAGAAAGACCACCGGCGCCTTGAAGACGCCGGCGAAGTTCATCGCCTCGTGCCAGTCGCCCTCTGAGGTGGCGCCATCGCCAAACGTGGACAGCACGACCTCGTCACTGTGCTTGAGGCGGCAGCCCAACGCGAACCCGACGGCGTGGGGAACCTGGGTCGCGACCGGAATGGCGAGGGGCGCGAAGTGGTATTTGCGAGGGTCCCACGGCCCGTGCGAGAGGCCCCGAAACATCGTCAGCATGTCGGCGGGGTCGACGCCGCGGATCATCGCCATGCCGAACTCGCGATAGCTGGGGAAAACCCAGTCCGTCGTCCGCAGGGCCGCGATGGCCCCGACGTGAATCGCCTCCTGGCCCAGGAACTGGCCCCAGAGGCCGAGTTCGCCCTGCCGCTGCAGGTTCAGGGCCTCCTGGTCGGCGCGGCGGATCAGGACCATGTTCCGGTAGAGCTCGCGGAGCGCCGCGGCATCCAGCCCGAGGCGGCTCCTTCCTTCCGCGGTCAGCTCGCCGGCCGGTGAGAACAGGTCGCGCAGCGGGTCGTCCGCCGCGACGACTCGAACCACGTCCGCCATTGCCGGGAATATCCTATACCGGAGTTATCTTGCTGACCCCTCAGCGCGAAGTTCGCCCGACCGCAACCTATTCTGTTGCGAAGCCTGATCGGCCTCTTCTCCTGGATCAGTTCCGCCGTCAGCACGCAGCTGAACTCCCGCCCGGTCCTTATGAATCTTGGCGGGTCAAGCTCTCGGATGGGACGAGCCAGGCGACCGCGATCATGTACCAGTCCGGAAAGCTGGTGATCGCCGGGCACGCGCCCGCGTTCGATCACGCAGCCGCCGTCGCGGAGGCCGTTGCGAAGCCGGTGGCTCCCAAGCGCACGCCCGCACATTCGCCAACCGCCGCGGCGGCCGAGGCTCCGTCCGAGGCCGAGCCCCACATCGGCACGGACGAGGCCGGCAAGGGCGACTTCTTTGGTCCGCTGGTGACCGCCGGGGTCTATGTCGATGGGCGAACGGCTCAAGTGCTACGCACGCTTGGAGTCCGCGACAGCAAGCTGGTCTCGGATCGGGAGCTCCGCGGCCTGGCTTCGAATATCCGGCAGGTCGTCGAGGACGAGAAACGGGCGGTGATCATCGTGGCGCCCAAACGCTACAACGAGCTCTACAAGCAGATGCGAAGCGAAGGAAAAAACCTCAACACCCTGCTGGCGTGGGCGCACACCCGCGCCATCGAGGACCTGATCGGTCACGGGCTACGGCCCGAATTCATTCTCAGCGACCAGTTCGGCGACAAGCGATACATCGAGAGTCGCTTGATGGTCGACACGCGTCTCAGCGGCGTCCCCGTGCTCCAGATGCATCGGGCCGAGGCGGACGTGGCGGTCGCCGCGGCGTCGATCCTCGCCCGCGACGCGCAAGCTGCTCGTCACGCGGCTGGGGGCCGACGCCTTGAAGGACTACGCCAAGGTGTCCTTCAAGACGATGAACCAGATCGTGCCGGGAACGGGTCCCGCCGTCGCCTAATCTTGACTGTCGTGCCGGCGTCGAACCGAACGACCTATCGCGACCTGTTTCGGATCCGAAGCTTTCCCCGGCTCGCGACCAGCGTCATGCTGGCGCGCACCGCCAGCCAGATGATGCTGCTCACGCTGGTGCTCTTCGTGCTGCAGCGGTTTCACTCACCATCGCTGGCCGGGGTCACCGTCTTCCTGTCCATTGCACCGGGCGTCGCGTTGAGCCCGATCGCGGGCGCGCTGCTCGAGCGCCACGGCCGGGTGCGGCTGATCACGCTGGACTACCTGGTCGGCTTCGTC
>VBFX01000003.1 GCA_005889395.1 Chloroflexota bacterium | reverse complement strand
ACGTGGGGTTCTGGGGGCCGTCCGGGTCGGAGATCTCCTTCAAGCTGATGTCCGCGGTGGCTCGCAGCGGGTTGCCGGTTCGTCCGAACATGGTGTACTTGACGTTGACCCTCTCGAGATAAAACTTCCGGTCGGCGAGCTGGCTGTTGCTGCCCCAGAAGAACAGGAGTGCCGAGGGCTGGTGTTTCTTGCTGCTCACTGACATCCGGCTCGGTGCGCACCAGGCAAACAGTTGGTCCACCTGCTTGGTCACATCACCGATCGCGGTTTCCCAGTCGTCGAAAAAGATCTGCATGCTGATGGTCTGCGGGTCGCTGCCCAGATACTCGGGCTTTGCCCCCGCCTTTTCCTTCATGTTTCGAGGCGGGGTCTGCCACTTGGCGCTTTTTGTCACGGAGTACTCCGTCGGATTGAACGTGAACTCCAGGCTTCCCGCCCCGTCAGCCGCTTGCAGTTTCGCGCGAATCATCTTCGACATCTTTTCCTCTCAGGCCAGGAATCCGTTGTGGGCGAGTTCGAGCGTTTCCGTCGCAACCTGGTTGGCGCCGATGTCGAGTGACGGTCCCGTCCATTTCACGGGGAAGACGCCTTCGAGGTTCCAGGTCGCGATTGGTTTACCCTCGGAGTCGAGTGCGGCGATTTCCGCCGTCTGCCGTTTGACCTCGATCTTGATCTTCGCGATCCAGTTGGCGACCTTCTTGGTGTCACGGTTGATGGGGCGCGTGAGCTTGATGTTCTGGTACTTGGCGCGACCGGGAATGCGATGAATAAAGGCGTTCTCGCCGCCTTCCTTGTACTCGAAGACGTCGTACTCGACAGCGAGGCCGTCGCACTTCGACCAGTTTCCAAGATCGCCCTCGCCGTCGATCTTGACCCGGAAGCGAAGACTTTGGCCGTGGGGATTGTCAGGCATCGTTTCCTCCTCAGCGCAGGTCCGTCAGGAAGCCGGCGCGCTCCCGATCGACCAGCAGTTCTGTCTTCAACCGGCCGCGGATCCGGTCGTAGAGCTTTCGCGCGAGCTCATCCATCTCTGTCTCAGACGCCTGGCTCGGCCCTGTCGCCGCGACCGGTCTCGCACTGCCAGGTGGGGTTTCGCCCTCGCTCGGCCGGCTGACCGCGACCCGATTCTCGTACCACAGGGCCTGCAGAGTCTCCGCCGCCTCCTGTGGTGCAGGGTCGGGGAGTCGCGTATTGTCGCTCGCCCTCTGGACCGCGATCCCAGGGGATGGCGCCAGCGGCAGCCGGCCAGAGGAAACCTCCCTCGCCGCCAGCGGGGGATTGTCAAACCGAAATTCCCTCCCCCCTTGCGGGCTCTGAAATTCCCTCCCCGCCTGGGGAAGGGCAGGGTGGGGGATATGAAACTCGCTGCCCCCCTGCGAGGGAGTCTCGAACGGAAACTCCGACCCACCATTCCGCGGAGGGTCGGGGAGGGGGGTATCGTCACTCGACCTCATCAAAGGAAGTTCCCTCCCGCCTTGCTGGGGAGTCACGAACGGAGACTCACTCCCGCGTTGCGGGCGAGGGTCGGATTGGGGGGTGTCCGCGGAAGCCGATCGTTGAAGCATCGCGGTCGGCCGCAGCGGCCGCGCGCCGACCAGCGGCGCCATCGCCGCATCCGAAGCCGATGTCGCGGAGGGCACCCGGGGGCGAGCGGATGAATCCGTCACACGCTGCACGCTCGGGGTCGAGACCGCGGGCACGGAACCGCCGTCGATCGAGCGCTGCAGGATGGGCCGCAGCGTCGGTGCGAAATCCTGTGCGGGTGACGATGGCGCACCCGGTTGGACTATGGCTGTGATCTGCTGCCGGTCTTCAGCTGGCGCCTCATCGCGCGCCGATGTGCGAGCGAGCGGCAGCTCCAGCCGGGCCGGTTCGCTCGCACCGAGCGAGGGTGCCGGCGGCACTCCGGGCGATGGTGTCCTGGTCTGCCTCACACCGGTTGCGAGATCCATCGGCGCCTTCGTGCTCGAGGCGAGGTCCAGTGACGCGCGGGCCGGCACGGAGATGTCGGTCGGCACTCGCTGCACGACGGCAGTATCTTTGGGCACGAGCTGGGTCGCCTTGACGTCGGTTGGTAGCGCAACTCTTGACGCCTCCATCGGTTCGCTCCCTCGCTGGGGGAGGGTCGGGATGGGAGTTCGGGCCAGCGGCAACGGATCGGTTGCGGTTCGCTGCACACCGTGATCCGGGACCTGCTTGATCGGCGCGCCAAGGCCCAGTCGTCGCGATTGGCCCAGCGTCAGCCGTTGAGCGAAAATGGGCGCCGCCTCGAATGGTTCGTTGGTTGGAGTCGGCGCGGTCGCCGCCGCTGATGCCAGTACCGCTCGTGAGCGTTGCGCCACCGCGGCGACCGGGGCCGGATCGGCGCCCGGCGCCAGGCTGGTGAGGCGCTGCATCGACGGCTCGGCCGCGACGACGGGGAGCTCGCGACCAACGACTGCCGGCGCGCTCATGGGAAGAGGGGTAGGCCGCGCCGTGTCCGGCGCGGCCTCATCCCCATCCCACTCCCCCGACTCGGGTACCGCGGCGGCCACGCTGCGCTGCACGCGTGGGCGCGGGATCAGCGCCGGGCCATCGCTGCGCGTGGTCGGCCGGGCTAGCGCCAGGACCAGACCCCGTGGTGCGTCGGCGCTGACCTGATGGCCCATCGTGTCGGTCGTGACCGACGGATCCTGATGGGTCGCCAGGTCATCGCTGAACTGATCGCTCGGTGCGGTGAGCGGATGCGCGCCGACAAACCGCTGGATGGGCGGCAATCCCGCCCAGTCCCGGCGGATGACAGGCGCTGGCACCGGGCGCGGTCCCTCCGCCGCCGGTGCCTCAACCTTCCGTCGAAACGGCCACATTCCTTACGACTCCTGCTCTTCCGCGAGGCGCCGATTGATGCCGGCGATTTCCTCGACGACGCGCTGGCGGACCGGATGCTCGAGATCGAGAATCTCTTCGAACGACCAGTGCAGGTGATACGCCACGTACGCGATCTCCTCGAAGAGGCGGTCGGTCGCGTACGTCACAACCCCCCCAGGCGACCACCTGCCATGTCCACCGTGAACTGGTGCTTGCAGTCCGGACAGGTCACGGCCGCCTGCGTATGCCCCTCCTGGTTGATCCGGCGGTAGAGATCCTGGAGAAAGGCCAGGTCGGAGGCGAAGAGTCCTTCGATGGTCCCGGAGGTCAC
Organism: Chloroflexota bacterium; assembly: GCA_005889395.1. GTDB lineage: Bacteria > Chloroflexota > Dormibacteria > CF-121 > CF-121 > CF-13. The sequence continues at coordinate 6,254 of VBFX01000003.1, read as the reverse complement.
CTGGGGCACAGTGCCAAGCCTGGTGACCACCCGGGACAGCAGCAGGACGGTCAGGTAAGCCTCGTTCTCGCGCACCCGCGGGTCGCGTTGGGGGAGGATCTCGTCGCGAGCGGTCGCCAGCCGCATGACGCCCTCGCGGTGCACCGTTCCGGCTTCGTCGACGTAGCCGCGCGGCAAAGCGAAGGCAAATTCGGTGTGAAGTGGAGCGGAGGTCGAACGCTCGACCTCCGCCATGCTGGATACCGGACTCACTTGACCCGCTCGAAGCCTTCCATGACGATCGTCGCTTCCTCGGTGACAACCTCGTTGGACCCCGCCTTGAGGCTCCCGGTCGTGAGCTTGGAGGGCCACGCGTTGATGAAGTTCCAGCGCGCGATCTCGCCGGCCTCGTAGTCGTAGAGGATCACCGACCCGTTCTTGCGGGCTTCCTTGACCTTGCCGTCGAGCGCCGCCTTGTGCCACTTGTAGAGGTCCATCGAGACGTTCTTGGCTCGCTTCAGCGTCAGCGTCGGCGTCTTGTGCGCGCCCGGGATCTTCTTGATGATCAGCTTGCCGTCGGGGCCGTTCTCCTTCAGCTCGGTGACATCCATCTCGGAAGTCAAGCCGCCAACCTCGGTGAACTGTGCGATGGTGGTGCCGTCGATCTCGATCGCGAAATTGCGAGCCGCGATTGCGTCGTTGCTTGAAACATTCGGAACGCCTGCTGCCATCTATCCCTCCTTATTCGCTGAGCGATGTGCCGCCCGAGAATTGGGCGATCTTGAAGACGACGAACTCTGCCGGTTTCACCGGGGCGATGCCGATCTCGACGATGAGCTGGCCCGCATCGATCGTCTCCGCGGTGTTCACCTCGCCGTCGCATTTGACGTAGAACGCCTCGCTGGGCGTGGCGCCGAAGAGCGCGCCGTCCCGCCAGACGCGGACCAGGAAGGCGCTGATGGTGCGCTTGACTCGCTCCCAGAGCGCCATGTCGTTGGGCTCGAAAACCACCCACTGGGTGCCCAGCAGGATGGAGCCCTCGATGTAGTTGAAGAGCCGACGGACGTTGATGTACCGCCAGGCCGGATCGCTGGAGAGGGTGCGCGCGCCCCAGACCCGGATGCCACGGCCTGGGAAGGCGCGAATGACGTTGATCCCCTGCGGATTCAGCAGGTCGTGCTCGCTCTTGGTGACCTGCAGCTCGAGGGAGATGGCGCCGCGGACGACCTCATTGGCCGGTGCCTTGTGCACGCCACGGGTGTCGTCGCTGCGCGCCCAGATGCCGGCCATGTGGCCGCTCGGCGGAACGAAATTCGCCTGGCCGGCGAGGGGGTCGAAGACCTTGACCCAGGGCCAGTAGAGGGTGGCGTACTTCGAGTCGTAGCCCGCCTTGTCGACCCGCCACTCGCGGATCTGCTGCGCGTTCAGCCCGGGCGGGGCATCGAGGATGGCGACCCGGTCGCCCATCAGCTCGCAGTGGGCGATCATGGCCAGCTGTACGGCTTTGACCTGGTCGGCGTCGATCATGCCGCGCTGGTACGCGGCCATCAGGTCCGGGACGCTGAGCATCGTGACGGTGTCGACGGCTTCGAGACCAGCAAATCCGGTGCGGTCGGCTGAGTTGCCCACGTACTCGTCCGGGGTGACCCGGGCGGGCATGGTGGCGCCGCCGCCCTGAAGCGTAACCTTGCCCGGGGCGGGGACCTTCTCCAGTGCGCCGGCGGTCCCGATCTCCTCGAGCTGGATTAGCTTCGACGCGGTCTTCACAGCTGTGACGACGTTGTTCTTGCCTTTGCGCGTCGTGACGTTGTCGTACTCTTCGCGATCTTTGCCGCGCGTGATGATCAGCTTGAAGGTGTCATCGGTGGGTTGCGAAGCCTCGGCGACCTCGACCTGGATGTCGTTGCCGGGCTGACCGCCCTCCAATGCCAGGACGCGATACCCGGCCAGCGACTTGTCCTTCGCGCTCGGCAGTTCGGCCTGGGCTGAAGGGGCGTGGCCGTCCGCGCCGATGCGGACGATGTAGGCGGACCCGCCGCCGTTCAGGAAGTAGCCATAGACCGAGTGCGCGAGATATGACCCTTCCAGGAAGCCACCGAAGGCCTGTGAGAACTGGCTCCAGTTGGTGACCAGCGTCGGCGCGTTGACCGGACCCTTCTCGGCGAGGCCGACGAAGGCTGCTGTCGCGGTCCCAACACCCTCAATCGGGCGTGAGCCGGCTTCGACCTCCTCTACGTATACACCGGGCGATAAGTAATTGGGCATGGGCAATCTCCTCCCTGTTGATGGCCGTCAGGTACGGTCCGAGCGTCGCATCGGCGCCCGTTCGCCACAAGGGACGAGGGGGCCAGTGAACGGGTAAGCGGCGATGCCCGAAGGGACGGCCGGTCGCGCTTGAGTCTGCCCGTTCAGGCAGGAACTTGACCCCAAGGGCTGCCCGCAGGCGACTTGTGAGACGCCGCCGCAACCGCAAACCTAGAGGGCGATGATCCAGGACGTGGATGAGTCCCTGCGCGCCCTCGTAAAACGGGATGCCCTCAACGGCTCAAAGGCCGACATCGCCTTCGATGCACCAAACAAGGAGTGGTCCTCGCGGCGCAACACGCCCACCGTTGACCTTTATCTCTACGACATCCGCGAAGACCTGGAGCAGCGCGAGGTCATGTGGGAGGACATCCGCGGCGATAGCCGAGATTCCCGATTGATCACCGAGCGCCGGCCGCCGCCACGCCGCTTCAAGCTCTCCTATCTCGTCACGGCGTGGACGCAGCGGCCTGAGGACGAGCACCGGCTGCTCTCGGCCTTGCTGGCGTGCTTCTTGCGCAATCCAACGATTCCCGCGGACGCGCTCAGCGGCGCACTGACCCAGGCGCGACAACCGATCCTGCTCAACATCGCGTTGCCGCCTCCACAGGACCGATCGATCTCCGATGTCTGGTCGGCATTAGGTGGCGAGCTCAAGGCCTCTCTCGATCTGGTCGTCAATGCGCCGTTCGAGATCAAACTGGCGATTGCCGCCGGTCCGCCGGTCCTGGAAGAGCCCCGATTCAGCTTCGCGGGCCCCGATGGTGAGAGTGAGGACGCAACCACGCCGGCCGCGCGAGGCGGCAGAGCCCGTCGCGGCGCGGCTGCGGCTGAGGGCGCGAAGCCGGTGGGTGCGCCTGGCCCCGGCGGGCCGAAGGCCTCAGGGCGGCTCAAGCCGGGCGAGCCGGCCAACAAGCCCGGTGTGCCGCCGGACCAGGAAGAGATGGTTCACTCGGGGAAAGAGAAGCAGCCCGGCCGCATTCTGCGCATCCGCGGCGTCAACCGCTCGTAAAGAATGTCGGCAGACCCGGGCACTGTCCCTCCAGCGCTTGCGGCGGAGGGTCGGGGAGCGGGCGCCGACCCGTCACTGATCCACGTGCTTCGGCGTCTCGAGTTGATCGAAGCCCGGGTCCGAGCGGCCGTCGCACGGCGACGTGCGACAGATCCTGAGACGGACGATCGATTTCGCGGGCTCTATATCTCGCAGGGTCATGTCGACCGGTTGCTGGCGGAGAAATCGGTCCCGACAGCACCTGACGCCGGCGCCGCGAAAGCGCGCGACGAGATCGAGGCCGCGGCGGACGCCGCCGAGCGAGAGGGTGCCGACCTGCGCCTCCGCCGCCTGGCCCGCAATTTCCATCTGGACGACATCGACATCGAGCTGCTCTTGATCGCGATGGCCCCGGATGTCGACGCGCGGTTTGAGCGCCTGTACGGCTATCTCCAAGACGATGTCTCCCGCCGCCGCGCCAGCGTCGGACTCGGGTTGGAGTTGTGCGGTTTGCCATCGAGCAGCGCCTACGCCCGGAGCCGCCTCGCGGCGGGCGCTCCCCTGGTGGACGAGTACCTGGTGCAGGTCGAGGAAAACGAGCGGCCGGTGCTGACGCGGCCATTGCGAGTGCCCGACCGCGTCGCGGCACACCTGCTCGGGAGCGACATCCCGGACGCCGTGGTCGCCGCGCTCGCCTATGACTGCGAACACGCGATGCCCAACGAGGCGGCAACGCTGATTCGCTGGATGAGGGACAGCGAGGGAGGGGGATCGCGGCTCGCCTACATCCGCGAGCGCCCCGGCGCATCCGGAGCTGCGCTCGCCTCGAGTGCTTTTGCGCAGGTGGGTCGTCCCACGTTGGCATTGGATCTCGAGCGACTACGGACCGAGGATGACGTGGCGACCGTGGCCGCACTGAGCGCCCGCGAGGCTGGCCTCACCGGAGCCGGCATCGTGGCTGGTCCGGTCGAAGTCCTGATTGCCCGTGGGCTCCCGGCGGTCCGCGCCTTTTCGGAGATGCCGGCCTTGATCGTGCTGGTCGGTGCCCGCAGCTGGGATCCCGGCTGGGCGCGCGACGTCCCGTTCATCTGCGAAGCCCCCATTCCCGACGCGCTTCAGCGCGCCGAGCTCTGGCGACGGAATCTCAATGGTGACACGCCGACTGGCCTCGACCTCGCCGGCACGATGGCCCAGTTTCGCCTCACCGCGGAGCAAGTCCACCGCGCGGCGCGGGCGGCGCGCATGGAAGCGCATGCGCGTGAGATCCCCTTGGACGAAGAGGAGCTCAAAGCGGGAGCCCGCGCCCAGAACGCCGCTGGCCTGGAGCGGTTGGCGCGCCGCATCCAGCCGGCTGTCAACTTCGCCGACCTGGTTCTGCCACCCGACACCATGGCACAGCTCAAGGAGTTGTTGACGCGGGCGCGCTATCGCGAGCAGGTGCTCGATGTCTGGAAGATGGGCGGTCCATCGGCCCGCCGGCGCGGATTGACGGCGTTATTCGCCGGCCCATCGGGCACGGGCAAGACGATGGCGGCCGAGGTGCTCGCCAGCGAGCTCGGCCTTGACCTGTACACGGTGGATCTCGCTACGGTTGTCGACAAGTATGTCGGCGAGACCGAAAAGAATCTCGACCGCATCTTCGCCGAAGCCGAGCGTATCAACGGTGTGATCCTGTTCGACGAAGCGGATGCGCTTTTCGGCAAGCGTTCAGAGGTCAGCGATGCGCACGACCGCTACGCCAACGTCGAGGTGGCCTACCTGTTGCAACGGATGGAACTCTTCGACGGCATTGCCATTCTGGCCACCAACTTGCGAGCCAACCTCGATGAGGCCTTCACACGCCGCTTGGACTCTCTGGTGGATTTCCCGGAGCCCGAAGCGGAATACCGGCGGCGGCTCTGGGAGCGAAGCCTTGGGAGCAACATGCCGCGGGCCGCCGATCTCGACCTGGAGTTCCTCGCCGAATCGTTCAAGCTTTCCGGCGGCGCGATCCGCAACATTGCTGTAGCCGCCGCTTATGCAGCCGCCGAGGCTAAGCACCCACTGGACATGGGCGACCTGGTGCGGGCTACCCAGCGCGAGTATTTGAAGCTGGGCCGGATGGTTGTCGAATCAGAGTTCGGACCCTATTACCGGTTCCTGCTCCAGACTTAGGCCTCTTCGTCAGTCGGCGCCTCTTCCTCCTCGGCAGCACGTTGAACGAACGCGCCCTGGACTGAATCGTCGACTGCCTCGTCTTCCTCGGGCGCGGCGGCGCGCTGAACGAAAGTGCCTTGGACCGGTTCTTCTTCCTCCGGCGCCACGCGCTGGACCGAGGACGGCGCTCCAGTCATCGGTGTGGGGACTGCCTGCGAGGACATGACTCGGTCGGCGGTGCTCTCAGCCGCTTGTTCGAAGCTATCAGACGGATGGCTAACCTTGATTCCGCCGGCCGCAGGTGTGCCATCGACGGGGCCGGACCGCTGCTGCACGACATGTGTCAACTCGTGCGCAAGCATCCGCTGACCCGAGTCGCTGTCGGGCGCGTACCTGTCTGACTGGAAGACGACGTCGTTGCCGACCGTGTATGCGTAGGCCTGGACGGAACGCGCCGACTCGGCCGCCTTTCCATCGGTGTGGACCCGGACATCGCTGAAGTCCGCGCCCAGACGGGATTCCATGAATCCGCGCGTGTCCCGGTCGAGCGGTGACCCGCCTCCCGAGCCGACAACGTCTTTCACGAGCGACGGCTCCTGCTCCTCGAGGGCGGCACTGACGCTGGCGTTGCCGGCAGTCTTTTGGAGGTGCATCACCGCCGACGGCGTCAAAACATCGGTCCGCCCGTGCATCAATGCCTCCGGACCCGCCGACTCCGTCGCATCCTTGCGCTTAGCCGGCGCCTGGTGGCTCTCGGGATTGATCAGAAGATCGTTTTCGTGCGATTGCATGCTCATGCCTCCGTCGAATCACGCTGCTACCAACAGGCGCGCAAGATCCTTCC
>VBFX01000002.1:21015-25106 GCA_005889395.1 Chloroflexota bacterium | reverse complement strand
GCCTGTTATCGGCGGTGGCTCGCGCGAGCCCGATACCGACGCGGCTGAGGTAGACGGCCCCCACGAGGAAGGCGAGGATGAAAAGCGCCAACGCCAGTCTGACCCATCGCTGGGAGAAACTCCACGCGGAGCTCGCCAGCACTTGCCAGATGCCCGTCACCAGCAGCACAACAACCGACGGCATGAGTACGCGCAACCCCACATAGGGGACCGTCCCGGCAAACTCAGCAATCGCTTCCGGGCGAGGGCTGGAGCGCGCCCGGAAACCGGCAACCATCAGGGTCAGGCCCCCGCCCAGCCATACCATCGCGGAAAGGACGTGGACGAAAAGCAACCAGGCAACCATGTCCATTGCACCTCCTCGACGATTCCCACCATACCAAAGATGCTTGGATGACTACAACTATCGGATTCAATCAATGATCGGGGCTTGCCAAGGAGGCTGATCGTCCCCTACGATCCGGGACATGGTTGGCAAGGAGCGAACCGCTCGTGAGGCCTGGAGAGCGATCTTCGACTTCATCGTGGCAACCTCGGCGGAGCGGAATGCGGCGCTCGGCCGAGCCGGTCTCACGCCCAATGACGCGCGCACGTTGGCGACCATCGCGCCGACTGCGAAGGGGCGGAGCATGCGCTCGCTGGCCGACGAGTGGCGGTGCGATGCGTCGACGGTGACCTGGATCGTCGATCGGCTCGAGGCCCGCGGTCTGGCGGAACGCCGCCCCCATCCTTCGGACCGGCGCTCGCGGCTGGTCACTCTGACGCCGGCGGGTGGCAAGCTGTGGTCCCAAATCGAGAGGGCCATCTACCGACCACCCAAGGGGTTGCTGGAGCTGAGCGAGCGGGACCTCCGGGCGATGCGGGATGCGGTGATGAACCTGCCCACGGGGTCGCGGCGCAACGCACGGCCGAGCCGAAAGGTCGGATAGTGGTGAGCCGTTAGCGAGTTAGCGGGCGGACGTTGGCGGATATACTGGACGGCGCCTGGCGTTCCGGAGTAGCTCAACGGTAGAGCAGCGCGCTGTTAACGCGACGGTTCCCGGTTCGAATCCGGGCTCCGGAGCCAACCCTCCAGATCACGACCCCGCCTCAGTTTGATCGCGAACACCAGGAGGCCGAGGAGCCAAGCGCATTCGAGCACGAGGAAGGGGCCATGCATGAAGAGGGCGTTGGCAAAGAAGAACGGCACGTAACCCACCACCATCAACGCCTTGAGCCAGCCCGGCGGATTGAGGCGAAGAATGAGCCATGCGGCGATAAGGAGGGCGGAGAGGTCAGTCACGCTCAGGTAGGGGGAGGCGAGGACCGAGCCGGAAAGGCCCGCCGCGATCGGCAGCTCGGGGCCCTCGCGCGCCGCGAGCCGGCCAATCACCATCGCGATGCCGGCGGCCGCAAGGCTCACCGCCGCGGCGAGGAGGCCAGGTCCGATCACCGAACCCACGCTATTGAATCGAATCCCGGGAAGATTCTGGGCGATCGCGATCGCGTGCAGCCAATCCTGAAGGCCCTGCTGACCAAGGGCCAGAATGGCGAGGCCCGCGAGCCCAATGGAGATCGCGACCCAGCCCGAGAAGAGTCGGATGCGCCCCGCGAAGAGGAGCGCAAACGGTACCAGGAAGCTTGACTGCGGCTTGACCGCGATGAGCGCGAGCGCGACGGCGGCCAGCAGAGGCCGGTTGCGCCCCAATAGCCAGTAGCAGGCGCTCACCCCCGCCAGGACCAGCATGGTGGGCTGCCCCAAGGCAAGGCCGAGCACCACCGGGTACAGGGCGAGGCCAGCGACCATCAGGAGGAGCCGCCGGCCAATGGAGCCGGGGGCCAGGATGCGCCAGCAGAGGAGGTAGCAGCCAAACAGGAAGCCGTCCCAGATGGTGAGCGCGAGCGCATAGGGAAGCAGGCTCAGCGGGACGAGCAGCCAGGCGAGCACGGGAGAGTGTTGATAGGGAAACCAGTTGCCGGTCGCGGCATAGAGCGCAGGTATCGAAACGGTTGTGTTGTACATCTGCGCCCAGCCATGGGCGAGGCCCGTACGAGCCGCGAAGTAGAAGTCGGAGAAGTCGAGCTGCCAGGGCGTTTGAATGACGAAGCTGACGTACTGGATGACGTCGTAGCCGAAAAGGACCAGGACGACCGCCACCGCGGCCACCCGGGCGCGGTTCGAACTAAGAAGCCGCGCGCTCAGCGATTGCAAGGAGGGAGACACCTACCGGGAGGTCGAGTACCCGCAGCGCGGCTGCTTCGGCACTGAAGGTGGCCGCCAGCAGGTCGTTCAAGGGTCCGGGCTTCGTCATGGAGAAGTCGGAACTCAGGCCGGCGGGGTCGGGCGTTTGTTTCCCGTCCGCAAGGCGACGGGCGAGACGGCGGGTTACCCGAAGCGCCGCAATGCCGGGAAAGAGAATGCTATTGAAGGCCGTCAGCCGGCGCGGGTAAAGACCGGCGGCGGTGATTGCCTTCCGGAGGGAGCGGCCCGTGTAGCGCCGGCGGTGATGGCTGATCTCGTCCTGGCGGCCCCACAGCCAGCCGTAGGCTGGCACGGTGACAGCGATCAGGCCCGCGGGCGAGACGACGCGGGCCATTTCGCGCAGCGCCCTGACGTCGTCATCGAGATGCTCGAGGACGTCAAACGCTGTGACCAGGTCGAAACTGCCATCGGCAAACGGGATGGCCTCGGCCGTGCCGTAGGCGAAACTCATGCCGGGACGCCGCGCGACGCTCGCCGCGCAGCGCACGTCGATGTCGCAGGCCGTCACGTGGCCGAACTCCTGAAGGGCCTGCGCCACCGCGCCTCCCCCCGAACCGACATCGATGATGCGGGCAGGCGGTCGCAGATAGGGGCGCAACAGGGCGGTGATGATCTTTCGGCGTCCGCGGAACCACCAGTGGGTGTCTTCGATGCGGACGTACTCGTCGTAGAGGCTACTCTCCACCGTGCGCCTCGCGAGGCTCGACCGGCAGGCCCTGATTGTGCGTCCCGCCCAACGTTTGGGTCTGCTGACGAACGATATCCTGGCCGGCCAAACGGCGCGGACACACCGGTTCGATCCGTTCGCGCCGACCGACCAACACCGGGAGATACATGCGGAGCCACATCTGTGCGACGACAAGCAGGGTGCGAGGGATGTGACTCGCTCGGACGCTGCTCTCGCCCGCCCGTCGCGGGTAGTGCTTGACCCCCTTCTGCAGGATGCGGAAGTTCCACTTCCTGACCTTGGCGACCATCTCCGTGTCGATGAAAAAATCGCGCGTCTCGAGGTCGATCGCTTCTAACACCTCGCGGCGAAACAATTTGAATGAGCAGTCGACGTCGCGGACCCGGGCCCGAAAGACGGCGCTCACCAGCCGGTTGTAGACCCAGGACAGGAGACAGCGCAGCACCGGGTCGTAGCGGTAGACGCGAAAGCCGATGGCCACATCGGTACGTTCCATAACGGGAAGGAAATATCGGAGCTCGCTCAACTCGAACTGCCGGTCGCTATCCGTGTAAAAGATCAGATCCCCGCGAGCGGCGTGGAAGCCGGCTCGCAGCGCGGAGCCGTAGCCCTGGTTTTCCGCAAAACTGATCAGGTGGACCCGGGGCTGGCGCTTGCTGATGCGCGCAACTCGCTGGGCGGTGCTGTCCCGGCTGCCATCGTCGACCACGATGACTTCCCATGCCGGCGCCGCGGCGGCGGCGACCTCGCACGCTTCCTCGATGGCACCCTCGATGTTCAGCTCCTCGTTGTAGGCGGGCAGCACGATGGAAAGGGAGGACTGTGTCACCCAGGGCCAGGGTCCGGAGATGACTGTCTCGTCGTTCGGGCGTGGAAGCTTCACGGTGCCCAGAGGACAACGGCACGGAGTGGCCAAACCTGTGCTCGCAAATTTTGGCTCGGGGCGCCATTGAAGCAGTGTGGACGCGAATCTCGCGGTGATCGTGCCCGCCTTCAACGAGGCGCCCACCCTGGGGCAGGTGCTCCGCAGGGTCCTGCGACAACCGTGCGTCCAGCAGCTCGTCGTGGTCGACGATGGCTCCTCCGATGGGACCTTCCAGGTGGCGCAGGGGTTCCTCGGCGATCGACGGGTCAGTGTCTATCGCCACCCCTCGAACCGCG
>VBFX01000002.1:0-20933 GCA_005889395.1 Chloroflexota bacterium | reverse complement strand
GCCTACTCCTACTGGTTCGTGCTGGGCAACCGCCTCCTCACCACCGCCACCAACGTGCTCTTCAATTGCTACATCCAGGACATGGAGACCGGGTTCAAGGCGATGCGCACGGAACTGATGCGCCGGCTGAGTCTGCACGGCGATCGGTTCGACATCGAGCCCGAGATCACGGCCCGCATTCTCCGCCTGGGCTATCGCATTCACGAAGTCCCGATCACGTACTACGCCCGCAGCCGCGAGGAGGGCAAGAAGCTCACCTGGGTCGACGGAGTGCGAGCCTTTGGGACCCTGCTCCACTTGCGGCTGACCTCGAAGCATCGGCTCTTCGGCGTCGAGGATCCCTACCATGGCCTCCGGCTCAAGGAGCTTTCCCTCAGGCCCCGCTTGCCAGAGCTGCCGGACGAGCGCGCCGCCTGACGCTCAGCCGGCCACCGGTTTCCGCGCGACGGCGATTACTGACAGCCCAAGCGGCAGCTCAACCCGGTCGAGAACCGCGAAGGCCGGCACCAACCGATCGAACAGGCCCGTGCCACGAAGCCGCCGCAATCCGAGCAGGCGGACATTGATCAGCCAGCCGAGCGCGCCCACCGGATTGCTTCGCCGGATCCGCTCCACGGTAAAGCCGCTGGCCTCGAGTTTGCGTCGTAGTTCGCGTTTGGTGTAGCGGCGGTGATGGCCGATGTCGCGGTCGAAGGGGCCGAGGAGGGCAGGGTGGCAGGGCACGAGGAGCGTGAACGTCCCGCCTGGCTCGAGCAGCGCGTAGACGGCCTTCATTGCCCGCGTCAAAGCGGTGGCTGGTTGACCGGATATAGTCGTCGACCACGTCGATCCCGACGACCAGCTGGCGATCAACCATGAAGCTGGTGATCGTACCGGTGCCGCAACCGATCTCGAGGACGCGCTGGCCCAAGCCGCCCCGGACCCGATCGTAGATCCAGCGGTTGTATCGGTGGGCGCCTTCCATGACTTCGAGCGTCGACGCCCCGGAAGCCAGGCTCATGCCGCCAGCCTCCAGATATAAACCCCGCCATCCTGGTGCGGCGGCGTGCCCGTCAGCCACGTGAAGAACGCGATCATGCGCTCGCCGTAGGGCATCGGCCCAACGATTATGGCCTCAACTTTCCAGGCGCTAAGGTCTCGGAGGACTTGGCCCCGGAGGTCGTCGCTGAGGGTGGGAGGCTCCTCGCCCTGCTCGATCATTCTCATCAGGTTGCTGGTCTGGGTCGGCGGGCTGCTGAAGGAGGGGCCGGGGAGCAGCGCATACGCCTCCGGCATGCGGAAGTGCATATCTGCGGCGGCTTGCCAGAACATGGCTGAACTGTTCGCCAGCCGCGCATACGGGAGCACCAAGGCCACACTGCCTTGCGGGAGTTGCTTCACACCATCGCCCGTGAAGAAGCGCGGAACTTCCACGGGCTCGGCCGGAAACGGGAGCCGCGGGATGAGCGGCAGCAGGGCCGCGCCGATCACCAGAGCTTTGAATAGCTTCGATAAACCTCCCCCGCTTGCGGTAGAGGACACGGTGGGGGCGGCCAGCCATGCGTCCGCGGCGACCGCGAGTAGGAGCCCGGCGAAGAGAAAGACGTAGAGCATCAGGCGGGCGGGAAGGGCGCTGCTCAGGATCGGCGCCGCGGCCAACCCCACCCAGGTTGCCGGAAAGACATAGAGACCGAATCGCACCGGAATGACGCGCCGCAGCAGCGGAGCCATCAAGGCCAGCGCGCCGACGGGCACCGCCGTCCATTGCCCGGCGATGTGCAGCGTGGTCCCCAGCGACAGGACGACAAGCATGAGCATGAGCGTGGCCGCGACGCGCACCAGGGGTCGCGTCCAGAACCGGACGCTGACGTAGACCAGGAGTCCGATCAGCGGAACGCCGAGGTAGGCGTCCCATTCCGAGGAATAGCCGGAAAAACCCTGGCTCAGCCGAACGGCGGCGGCGGGCGCGAACTGCTGGCGTGCGGTTGGCACCACGAATCCCAGGAGGTCACTCACATAGGCATTGCGGATCTGCACCGCGCCCGTTACGTGCTGCGGCCCGAAAAACTGGAAACCGATAGGAACCGCGGCCAGTGCGAGGAAGACGGCGGCGGCAACCCCGAGCGCCGTCAGCGTGTGGGGGCGATGCGGCCGCAGCCGTTGTGGATAGAGCGTGATCAAGAGCGCGATGCCCAGCACCGCGCAGAGGGCCTCCGTGGCCAGCAGTTCCTCGGCGAGCAGCAGCTGGGAGGCGGCCAGCAATCCAAGCAACACGCCCATCCACCGCGCTGATCGCCGCTGGCGCACCACGATCTCGTCGAACACGAGGAGCATGAGCGGCGGAATGAACGCCAGGGTGACGTGGAGGTGCCCCTGCGACTGGGCGATCATGTAGGGAGAAAAGCCGTACAGCAGACCGGCTAGCGTAGCCGCCAGCGGACTCTCGACATAGCGCCGCGCCGCCAGGAACGCACACCAGGCGGAGAGGGCAACCGCCAGCGTAACCAACAGGTTGTAGGAGAAGATGGGGCCGAGGCTCGATGTGAAGGGCCACATCGCAAGCCCGGCAACAGGCATCGAGGCGTTCCACATCGAGTTGACCCCTTGCGGGGCGTTGAGATAGGTCGTGATCAGCGGGTTCTCCGCGTGTCCCAGCGCGAACGGCATCCAGCGCAGGAACCAGACGATGATCCCAATGTCTTCGGTCCCCGCTCCCGCCACCGACGTGGCGGGCGCGCGCCAGCTCTCGGCGAAGAGCAACACCGAAAGACCCAGGAACCCGAGCAGGGCAAGGAGATCAACCCTCCATCGGGACAGGGAGAACCGTAGACGTCGCCGCGGGTCCGCGGGCTGCTCTCGAGGGCGGAGAGAAACTGGATTGACCATCGGTTTCCCGGGGGTTTGGCGCCGTCCTCCCAGGGGAAGGACTTTGTTGGGTCCGCCGTTTTCCTGCTATAACGCGGATTGGCGGCGAACCGCCCGGATCCGGCAATGGAGGTTTAGATGGGTATCTTCAGCCAGGAAGTCCGCCGCGAGTTTATCGCTCGCCCGGATACGGCAAAGGGCCAGATTCTCTTCAAATGGCCTGACACGAACATTCGCAAGCTGACGCAGCTGACGGTCGAGCAGGACGAGCTGGCGGTCTTCTTCCGTGATGGCCGTGTCCAGGGAACGATCCAACCGGGGCGCGTCACCCTCGATTCGTCGGAGATCCCCTTCCTCGGCATCCTGGTCGACGCCGCCAGCGGCGGGAACCTGTTTCGGACCGAGCTCTATTTCGTTTCGACGCGAGAGTTCCCCAACCTCCCATTCGGCGGAGCGATCGACAACGTGGTCGATCCCCAGACGAACTTCGGCGTTGGACTGCGCGTCTTCGGCGAGTACTCGCTGAAAGTCGTCGAGCCACAGTCCCTGATCGTGAACCTGGTCGGTACCCAGAACCTGTCCACCAACGACGAGATCACCGATTGGATGCGTGAGCAGCTGCTCAAGACACTTCGGACGGATGTCGTCGCGCACGTGGTCACAAACGGTTGGCCGCTGCTCGGCATCGCGGCGCACACCGACGAGATCGAATCGGAGACGATCGCCCAGGTCCAGCGCAATATCAACAGCTACGGCCTCCAGATCGTCCGGCTCGGGAATTTCACGATCACGCTCAAGCCCGAGGACGAAGACAAGCTCAAGAACTTCCTCAAGGACGTGCAGTACACCAAGCTGGCCGGTGGCTTCCAGCAATACGCGTCCGGCGCGGCGATGATCGGCGCTGGGCAAGGTCTGGCACAGGGGCCCGGTCAGGGCGGCGGCGTGAATCCCGCCTTCCTCGGCGTCGGCCTTGGCGTGGGCGGCGTGGTCGCCGGCCAGTTGGGCCAGACGGTGGCTGCTGGCGGCCAGATCCAGGTCCGCTGCCCCAACTGCCACGCGCTGAACGCCGAGAGCGCGAAGTTCTGCAACAGTTGCGGCCAGGCGCTCTCACCAGCACCGGCTCCAATCGGAGCGACGGTGGCATGCCCCAAGTGCGGCACGCAGAACGCTGCGAATGGCAAGTTCTGCACCAACTGTGGCCAATCACTCACCGGCGGAGGCGCACCGGAAAAATCGTGAGCTGGCGCCGCCGACTGGCCCTGGGTGCCGCCTTGGCGTTGACGCTCGTGCTGACGAGCCCGCTGCTCGCGCTGGCTCGCGCCGGCGGCGGTCAGAGCTTTGGTGGTGGTGGCGGGTTTAGCGGTGGTGGAGGATTTGGTGGCGGTGGTGGCGGCTTCGGCGGAGGCGGTCTGCTGCTCCCCTTCTTTCTCTTCGGCGGAGGCGGCGGCGGGTTCATCTTCTTTCTCTTCATCGTTTTTGCCCTCTATCAGGCGTACCGCCGGATGAGCATCGGCAATCCCGTCCAGGCATCGAACTGGGGCCCGGCCTACGCGCCCATGGGACAGATGCGCTCCACCCTGACCGATGACCTGGCTGCGCTGCAGGCCAAGGATCCGAACTTCAACCAGCAGATCTTCCTCGACCGGGCGCAGGCGGCATTCTTCGCGCTGCAGAAAGCGTGGGTGGACCGCAACCTCGAACCGGCCCGGGTCTACATGTCGGACGGCATCTACCACCGGTGGAAGAATCAGATCGATGCCATGATCTCCGCGCACAAGCGGAACATCCTCGACAACCTCGTCATCGGTGGGGTCCACATCGTCAAGGTCCAGACGGATCCAAATTTCGATGCGGTCACCGTGCGGATCGATGCGAGCGCCGCGGACTACGAGGTGGACGACACCACCACCAACAAAGTCATTTATGGCTCGCGCCAGAATCAGTCCTTTATCGAATACTGGACCTTTATTCGAAGCGGCTCCGCCCGGACCAAGTCAGGGGAGGGCGCCGAGGTCACACAGTGCCCCAACTGCGGCGCACCCTTGTCGATCAACGAATCCGGCGTCTGTAGCTATTGCAAGGCGACGGTGACGAGTGGACAGTTCGGTTGGGTCCTCGACAACATCACGCAAGCATCGGAGTGGCAAGGATGAACGAGCAAGACGGACCGCCCTCAGAAACCCCAGCCGACCGAACGGGCTGGTCGCAGCCGCCGGCGCCCCAGTCGCCCGGCCCGCCTGGCGCCTTTGTCAACCGCCCGGCGGCGCCACCCGGAGCGCCGCGGCCGCCTGGCGCCGGATCGCCAGTTCAGCCGGGGCCGCCGATGTCGGTCCAGGCTCCCATCAAGGACACGACGATCAACATGACCGCGCTGGTGCTCGGCGCGGGCATCGTGATCGTGGTCATCATCGTCGTGATCCTGCTGATTGCCGCCTTCGGCCACCGGGCCTCCGGCTAATCGTTTAGGCGTAGACTACTACACAAAAATGTAGTATTATACGGGAGATGGCTGCGCCGGACGAGCCGGGCCTGCTGGCTGCCCTGGTCGGGCAGCGGGGCGATCTGTCGGGGGTCAGGGCGCTGCTGGCGGAAGGAGGCATCGTCGAGCGGCAACCTGGCGACCTGCGGGCCTCGGCTCGGCGGCATGGTTTCCGACCCGCCCAGGTCCGGCGGCTCTTCATGGTGCGCGAGCTGGCCCGCCGATGGCACGTGCCGGCCGACAGCGCAGCCCCGGCGGTCACCTCGCCGCGGGAGGCCTTGCTCCAGTTTCAGGAGCTCCGTGGCAGCCTGAAGGAGTGTTTCGCCGTTCTCTACCTGAATACGCGCAACCAACCGCTCGGCTGCGAAAGGGTGGCGGTTGGCGGCCTGAACGTGGCCGCGCTGCAGCCGCGGGAGGTTTTCGGTCCGGCCCTGACCTTGGGGGCGGCGGCGGTCATCCTGGCCCACAACCACCCTTCGGGGGACCCCACCCCCAGCCCGGAAGACCTGGCCGTCACGCGCCATCTCCAGGAAGCCGGCCGGTTACTCGGGGTGGAAGTCCTTGATCATCTGGTGGTCTGCACTGAGCGCTTCCGGAGCCTCCGCGAATCGGGCGCCCTCTAGGCCGGCCCTGCTGCCGGAGGGAAACGACCCGAGCTCCGGCAGTAGGTCGGTGTACGTTAAATATAGGAACTGGATAGCGCGGTTATCAAATAACGCGCCACCGCTGCCACAGAACCGCAATTAGGGGCGTCACGGAGGCCTCGGCAATGAGAGAATAGGAGCGCTCGCCTGCCGGCGGGCGCGGCCCAGACGGGGCAGGAAAACCGACCACTGAGCGATGGTCGGTTTTCTGTTTTCAGCGCCGAAAAGGCGCTGAAACCGAGCTCATTCCGGGGCTAACCCTCTCAGCAGCGTACGTGCGCTGCCTCCCTTGACTTCGGATCACCCGTGGCCGCACGTCCTTTGAACGGAAAGAGCTCGGCCGTTGAAATTCGCGGGCCGCGACAAGGCTCGCGAATTTCTCCCGGCGCACCAATGAGCGCCGGGACGTCTGTGTTCGGCCCGGAGCGCCGGAGGGACTGTGCAGACGGGGGCAAATTCAACTAGACGCGATCGATCCGCGTCAACAACCAGCCGAACTTGCCGCTGATGACAGCGGCATCACAAAAGGGACAGCTGGCGTTGATGCGTACCGTGATCGTGTCGAAGCCGCTGCCGCTGAGCGCGCCGGCGACGACGGCGCTGGTAAACGTGAGCTTCGGTAGGACATTGCGCCATCCGCGCTCCTGGTACGCGGCGATCTGGGCCTTTTGCTCCTCCCAGATCAGCGACGCCATGACACCCTGGCTGAGGGCCGGTTTGAGCGCGGTCCACGCCTCGAGGAC
This sequence comes from Chloroflexota bacterium, assembly GCA_005889395.1. Lineage (GTDB taxonomy): Bacteria > Chloroflexota > Dormibacteria > CF-121 > CF-121 > CF-13. Next base: position 14,223 of record VBFX01000002.1, on the reverse strand, counting down.
GGCGAAGAACAACCGCTGGACCTGCGCGAGGAACACGTTCTCGTCGAACGCCGGGTCGTGCGCCTGGACGGCGGCGACGCCGGAAAGCTTGCCGTCGACACCATCACTGTCGATGTTCGGCGCCCATGACCCCGGCATCACCTGCCCATACCACCGGCGGCTCGGGCGATGCAGTGGTCCGTCGGCGCATGCGAGGTCATCCTGGCTGGCTGCTGCCTCGCCCTCGGCCAGCCAGTCCGTCAGGTGCTTGAGCCGATCGACCAGTCCGATAGTCAGTGCGACGGGCTTTACCCTCTCCGCTTGCGGGGGCAAGTGGCATTTCCCGCGCGCGCTTGCGGGGGAGGGCAGGGTGGGGCCTCAGCTCGTGCGGAAGAACTCCGTGATCTGTCCGGTGCCGTAATCGCCCACCAGGAGGCCACCATCAGGCGCCTCGTTGATAGCCAGCGGATGCGAGAACCCGGTTGCGAAATCGGTGACCTGCCCGTGCTCGCTCGCACCCGACCCCGAGAGCACCACGCGCATGACCCTCCGGCCGGTGGGACCGCCAACGTTGGCGCCCCACTCCGTGACGAAGGCGTTATCGGCATAATTCGCGCCAAACTCGGCGCCGTCGTAAAAGGTGATGCCATCCGCGGACGTGTGCGGCGTGAATACGGCGACCGGCGGAGCGACGCCGGCGCAGTTGCCATGGAGACTGCCATCGGGAAAAGCCGGCCAGCAACGGGGCCATCCCGCATCTTCGCCGTCCGTCACTCGCAACAAATGGTCCGCCGGCTGCGCGCCGAGATTGTCCTGGCCGTTGATGGTGACGTAGGCATCGCCGGTCGAGCCGCGAAGCGCGAGACCGTAGGGATTGCGGGTGCCCCGGACAACCACACCGGCATAGCTCCAGTCAGCGTGAAAGCGCAGCACGCTCGCGCTTCTCGAGTTGGCCTCGTTGCAGACGTCGCAGGTGGACCCGACCCCCAGGAGGAAGTCGCCGTTGGGCATTGGCAGGATCCAGTCGTTCTGATGCCGGCCGACCGGCAGCCCGCTGACCACCGCGCCGCCGCCGGACAGGGCGCCGTTGCTCAAGTGATATCGGCGGACGCTGCCGCGGACTGAGAGGTAGAGATCGTTATCTCGCCAGGCGAGGCCGAGCGCGATGGGCAGACCAGAGAGCAACGTTTGGGGCCCAGCCCCTGGCGATGGCACCACGGCGAGCGATCCACCACTACTCAGAACGTAGAGCCGTCCATCCGGGCCGAACGCCATCGCCGTCATGCTGCCGAGACCGCGCGCGTAAACATAGGCGGAAAACCCGCCAGGTGCGCCGAATCCCCCGGCAGGCGCGAGGTTCGGTGGTGGCGGAAGCGGCGTCGGTGTCGGGACCGGCGTCGGGCTCGGGCTGGGCGTGTGGCGGGGTGACGCACTCGGCGTGGTCCGAGCGGTCGGCTGGCCGCACCCGACCAGGAGCAGCGCGACCACGGCCGCCACCGACGAACGTTTCACGACAGCGGCGGAATGGTCAGGACGAGTTTGCCGAAGTGTTCCCCATGTTCGAGGAGTGTCTGCGCCTGCGCCGCCTGCTCGAGGGGAAAGGTGCGGTCAACGACCGGCCGGAAGGTCTTGGCGGCCAGCAGCCGGTTCAGCTGTTCCCAGTCATGCCGGGTTCCCATGGTCGAGCCGTAGATCGTGATCTGCTTCGTGAAGATGCGGCGGATGTCCTCATCCGGCTTGGGCCCGGACGTGGCGCCGCAGGTGACGAGCCGGCCGCCCCGTGCCAGCGCCCGAATACTCCCGGCCCAGGTGGCCGCACCCACGTTTTCGATCACGACGTCGACGCCGCGCTTCTCGGTGATTCCCCAGACTTCTTTCGAGAAGTCGGTTGCTTTGTGGTTGATCAAGACGTCGGCGCCCATCGCCTTCGCCCGGTCGAGCTTCTCCTGGCTGCTCGAGGTCACGAAAACTCGAGCCCCCGCGTGCTTGGCGATTTGCAGCGCGGCCAGCGCGACGCCGCCGCCGATGCCGAGAATGAGCACCGCCTCGCCCGGCAGCACACGGGCCTTGGAGACCACCATCCGCCAGGCGGTCAGGAACACGAGCGGGAAGGCGGCGGCTTCCTCGAAGCTCAGGCCTTCCGGGATAGGACGGAGGTTGACTTCGGGCATCACGACCGCCTGCGCGTAGGTGCCGTCACGGTGCTCGCCGAGGATCTCCCACCGGTCGCACAGGCTGTGCTCCCCGCGGGCACAGTAGTCGCAGGTACCGTCGCTCAACCCAGGGTCGAAGAAGACGCGGGTGCCGGCTGGAAAGCGTGTCGCGCCGGGACCGTTCGCCGCGACCACCCCGGCACCGTCCGCGCCGCCAATGTGGGGCAGGGGTACCTTCGGGACGTCGCCGTTGCGCGTGAAGAGGTCCAGGTGGTTGAGGGCGGCCGCCCGAAGCGCGACGAGCACCTCGCCGCGGCCCGGCTCAGGAGTTGGCGCGTCCTCGTAGCGGAGCACTTCGGGCCCGCCGTGCTGGTGAAACCGAATCGCCTTCACGTCGCGTCATGCTACTCATTTACCGCGCGGTGGCGTTGCGGCTCGAGCTGCGCGCTCGCTGAAAGAAAGTCACAGAGCGTGACGTTGCAGTATCGAAACCTCCAATCGGGAACGTGGTTATGTCAAAAATCATGACTTATAATGTCGGGCACGTGACAGCCGACCCCGAGATTCAACTGCTGAACCGGCTCGGGGGTCTTTTTTCCGCCTCGCTGTCGCTGAGCGACAACATCGAGGCGATGCTGCGGGCGACGTCCCAGATGGTGCAATTCGATGCCGCCACCGTCTTCCTGCTCAACGAGGGCAGCCGAGAGCTGACCGCCACCGCCACCTACCCGCACCGCGACATGGTGCCCCACATCGCCCACTTCGTGCTGGGCGAAGGCATCCTCGGCTACGCCGTCGAGCAACTCGAGACCCTCAATATCGCCGACGCCACCCTCGACCCGCGCTTCAAGATGCTCGACCAGAGCCGGTCTCCGCGCTCGCTCATGGTCCAGCCGCTGGCGACGACCCAGCGGGTGGTCGGCGCGATGACGATCTCGCGACAGCGGGTCGATCCCTTCACCGAGCTGGATGCCGCCATCCTCAAGGTCATCACCAACCAGGCCTCGATCGCGATCGAGAACGGCCGCCTTTACGAGCAGCTGCAGGCCCACCTCGGAGAGCTGGAGACCGCCAATGCCCAGATCGCTGAGGTCAGCCGGCTCAAGTCCGAGTTCCTCGCCAACATGTCGCACGAATTGCGCACTCCCCTCAACGCCATCCTGGGCTTCTCGGAGTTGCTTCGCGACGACCTGGCCGGCAAGATCTCGGAAAAACAACGCAAAGACTGCCTGGACAACATCTATAACAGCGGTAAACACCTGCTGTCCCTGATCAACGACGTCCTCGATCTAACCAAGGTCGAGGCGGGCCGCATGGACCTGGTCTACGAAGAGTTCGGGGTTGACTCCGCCGTCCGCGAGGTCCTCAACGTGGTGCGCTCGCTGGCGATGAAGAAGGACATTGAGATCGACTCGGCGGTCGAACCGCTTGATGCGCTTTTGATTGCGGACAAGAACAAGTTCAAGCAGGTCCTCTACAACCTCCTGTCGAATGCCATCAAGTTCACGCCGCCGTCGGGGACGGTCGGCCTGAAGGCCGCGGTCCAGAGCGAGGCGCTGCGGATCACCGTCAAAGACAGCGGCATCGGCATCCCCAAGGACGTCCAGCACAAGATCTTCGGCGCCTTCTACCAGGTGCAGAGCGCGAGCAACCGGGAGTACCCGGGCACCGGCCTCGGCCTGGCGTTGACCAAGAAGCTGGTCGAACTCCACGGCGGGACGATCGACTTCGAGAGCGTGCCCGACCAGGGGACCCTCTTCAGCGTTGAGTTCCCGCTCCGGCCAGGACCCAGCAAGCGGAACCGGGTCCTTGTCGTCGAGGACAACCCCTCCAACCTGGACCTGGCCCGGATGGTCCTGGAGGGCAATGGCTTCGCCGTGGACACTGCGTCGAACGGCCAGGAGGGCCTGGAGAAGGCTCGCCACCTCCGACCCGACCTAATACTGATGGATATGCAGCTCCCCGGCGTTGATGGATTAGCGGTCACCCGCCAGCTCAAAGCGGACCCGGCCACGAGAAGTATCAAAGTGGTCGCCCTGACAGCGAACGCGCTGAAGGGAAGCGAGGAGCAGGCGCTGGCCGCGGGGTGCAGTGGCTACATCGCGAAACCGATCGAGCTCAAGAAATTCATGCTGCAAGTGACGAACTTTCTGGAGAAGGAGTAGGCGCGACCCATGTCATTCCCGAAAACGATTTTGATGATCGAGGATGATGCCCCGACCCGGGAGGTCGTCCGGATGGCATGCGTGGGTCAAAACCTGAACCTGATCGAGGCGGACACCGGGGAGAAGGGCATGGAGATGATCGAGAAGTCCGAGCCCGACCTGGTGATCCTCGACCTGAATCTGCCGGGCGTCTCCGGTATGGACGTCTGCCGCCAACTCCGGGCCGACGGCACCCAGGTGCCGGTCATCATGCTGACGGCGAAGAACGACACGATCGACGTCGTCGTCGGGCTCGAGGTGGGGGCCGACGACTACCTGACCAAACCGTTTGAGGTACGGGAACTCCTAGCCCGGGTGGGCGCACACCTGCGTCGCAGCGAGCAGGCGGTCTCGCAGGCACAGCCCAAGACGCGCTTCGAGTTCCCAGGCCTCATCATCGACATGAATAGCCGGCAGGTATGGCGCGAGGGCAAGGAGGTCGCCCTGACGCTGACCGAGTTCAACCTCCTGTCGCTGCTGGCCTCGCAGGCCGGCCAGGTGGTCAGCCGCGGCGAGCTGCTTCGCAAGGTGTGGGGCTACGAGGTCGAGATCGAGACGCGCACCGTCGACGCCCACGTCTACCGGTTGCGCAAGAAGATCGAGCGCGACTCCGAAAAGCCGCACTACATCCACTCGGTTCCGGGGATCGGCTACCGCTTCGTCGCCGACTAGCCCGATCGAGCGGCTGATATGCGTTCTTTGGCTTTCACCTAGGCATGTGGCGCAGGACTGCGCGTTTGGTTATCGTGGTAGGGGAAGAGACAGTCACCGAGGTGGCCCCTTGGGCAAGCTCATCGCCAACGTCGATCCAGTTCTTGAAGATTACATCGAGGCTGCCGCTCAAGCTGAGAGCATTCCCCTCGATGAGTATGCAGGCGCCCTCCTACAGGTTGGGTGGGATGCGCTCTTTGGAATCCGGCGCTCCGATCGGCTCAAGCGCGCGGCTGCGGCGTCGCGTCAAGCCGAGCTCCGAGCCAACTTCGCGAAGGTCCGGGCGGGCCTACCCCACACGGTCGCGAAAAACGGCGACTGATCAGGGAATCCCGATACCGGCGATCTCTTCCCACAGACGCAGGGCTGCTTTGCGGCCGAGGTAGAAGCTCTCCAGGTCGAGGCGCTCGTTGGGGGCGTGGGCAAAGCAATCCGGCAGCACAAAGCCGACCAGCAGACAGGGCGCCTCGAGCAACCGGCCCATCACATCGACGGCGCCGATCGACCCGCCGGCGCGAATCAGAGCCGGCTCGGTGCCATAGACCTGCCGCAGAGCTCGCTGTCCGGCCGCGATCAGGGGATGGTCGACTCGCGTGATCCAGGGGTCGCCCTGACCGCTGAGCTCGGTGACGGTGACCCGAACCGTTTTTGGCGCAACCTCCTCGATGTAGCGGCGCAGCGCCTCGCTGACGGCCTTCGGATCCTGGTCGGGGACGAGGCGGCAGCTGAACTTGGCGGCCGCCCAGGCCGGAATGATCGTCTTCTTGCCCGGTCCCTGGTAGCCGCCCCAGATTCCGTTGACGTCGAGCGTCGGCCGTGCCCAGTTGCGCTCGGTCGGCGTGAATCCCGGCTCGCCTTGTAAGGCCCGGAGGCCGTAGGTGCGCTTTATCTCGGCCTCGTCAAACGGGATGCGCGCGAACTGGCGGCGCTCGTCGTCGTTGAGCGGCCGCACGCCGTCGTAGAAACCGGGCACCATGACGTGGCCGGTTGCATCTTTGAGGTGGACCAGGATCTCCGCCAGCGCCTGGGCCGGGTTGGGCGCGATACCGCCGAGGCTACCGGAGTGGAGATCGGTGTTGGCCGCCTCAACCCGGAGCTCGAAGTAGATCAGGCCGCGCAGCGCGTACGTGATAGCGGGGAAGCCCTTTGCCACCATCGAGGTGTCGCTGATGACGCAATAATCCGCCTTGAGCCGATCCCGGTTGGTGCCCACGAACTCCTCGAAATTTGGGCTGCCTATCTCTTCTTCGCCTTCGGCGATCACCTTGAGATTGAGGGGGAGCTCGCCGGTTGTGCTCAGCCAGGCGTGAATCGCTTGCCAGTGCAACGCGATCTGCCCCTTGTCATCAGATGAGCCTCGCCCGAAGAGCAGGCCGTCCTCGTGACGTGGCTCAAAGGGCGGCGAGGTCCAGAGGTCGAGGGGGTCGACGGGCTGGACGTCGTAGTGCCCGTACAGCAGCACGGTTGGCTTGCCGGGGGCCTTAAGCCAGTCGGCATAGGCGACCGGGTGTCCGGCCGTTTCGATGACTTCGGCGTTCTCCAGGCCAATCCGTTCGTACTGCTCGGCGAGGTGGGCGGCCGCACGCCGGACCTCGCCGGCCCGCTGCGGTTGGCTCGAGATGCTGGGGATCCGCAGAAACTCTTCGAGTTCCTTCAGCCCCTGGTCCCGGGTATCTTCAAGGAATTCTTCGGGGGCGATCACTACTGGGCAATCTTAGGCAACAGTCGCGCTCTTATGCCCGACCTGCACATCTCGTGTTTTACGAACTCGGCTTAATTCCTTCGCGAGTGGAGGAGACACGGCCGAGAACGAATAGACTCGGGCCGTCGGCTCTAGTAGATGAAGCCCAGAAGGTCGAGACCGGCAGTGGACTTGATCGTCCGGTAATCAACGCGACCCCAGCCGCCGTAGTTCATCTCTGAGACGGTGAACGATCCGTCGCCGTTCACTGATTCGACGTACGCGACGTGTCCAACGGGCGACGCCCAGCTGATGCCCTGGACCATGATGGCGCCCACCATCGGCACCTGGCCCTCGGCGTAGCCGAACTGCTGCGCGTTGTACCACCACTGCCAGGCGTTGCCGGACCAGGGAACGTAGCGCTTGTGCGCCACCCACCAGGTGCAATAACCGTATGGGAACTTACCCCCGGAGCCGGTAACCGGTGCGTTGCTGTAGGTGATGGTGTAGTTCGTGACCTGTTGGCCGAAACGGCTCCAGGTAACGGAGCGAATCGTCTTCTTGCCGACTCCTGGATCGGCGAGTGACGGTCCCACCCCATCGGGCAGCATCAGCATGGTGCCGGGCTTGAGGTGGTCGGGATCACGGATCAGGTTGAAATCGATGATGTCCTGGACCTTGACGTGATACTGGATCGCCAGCCCGCTCAGCAGGGTGTTGGGCTGGACCTTGACGAGGATGCCGTTGACGGGAGGCACGACCAGTCGCTGGCCTTGCACCACGCTGGTCACGTCAGCAATGTTATTGGCCCAGCGCAGGGTGTCCAGCGTCAGCCCGTAGCGCCCCGCGACGCTCTGGACGGTATCGCCGGGCTTGATGGTGTAGTAGGTGACGTCGCGCCGGACGGGGGTGTCAACACTGGAGGCGCTCATCTTCATGATGAATCCACCCTGGCTCAGGACCACGTCGTCGACGTGCGTCGCCCGCTGTGACACGGCAGGGGCAGCATTTGCGCCGTAGGCGGTATCAGTGTGGAGTCGGTCGAAGGCTGTCAGTACCGGGATCACGGCCGCCGCTAACAAAACAAGCGTGTGCGTTAAAAACCGGCTCTGTGCCAGATCACTTCCCCCGTGATAGCTCGAGTTGGTTTTTCAGGATGGTAGCACAGGTTAGGCCGCGGCAAGTGTCCGGGAGGGCTTCCACGAAAGGTGCAAGCGGGCAAGGGGTGACAAAAATGTGAAAATGGAGCACAGTTAGATACGGCGCCCAGGAGGGGCGCGCGGCGCGGCGTCGAATACGAATCCGGGCAGGAAGGGCCCACGGAGGCAGCGAAGTCGCGTCCTTCTGTGGCCGCCGGGGCCAGACGTGGTCCGAGAGTGGCAGTCCTCCTGCTGAGCCTGGCTGTGATGCTGGGCTTGCTCGTGCTCCCGGCCGGGGTCCTGGCCGACATGCCGGGTGCCTCGCCCTCGGCGGCTCCAAGCCCGAATCCGGGGATCGCGCCGGGTGGCCTCGGCTCCACGCTGGCTTCGTCTCCATCGCCGTTGCCTTCCGCCAGTCCTTCGCCCGCAGGCCCGACGCTGCAGAACCGCGATGCCCAGGGCCAGTTGATCGGCGCCCTGACGGCATCCGAGGCCCACGCGCTGATGCTGGAGAAGTCGCTGAACCAGTCGGAATTGAGCCTGATTGCGCTTGGCCAGCAAATTTTCGACGCGGAAAAGCAGGTGTCCCTGCTCGACAGCCGGATCGCGACCGTCACCGCGCTCCACGCGCAGGTCAGCACCCAGCTGCAGGCCGACCGCACCAAGCTTGCGGCCATTTTGCGCGGCCTCTACAAGCACCAGGACAATTTCTTTGTCAGCCTGGTTCGGTCGGGCGGCTTCGCCGGCTTGCTGCAGACGATCGGCTACAGCGACGTGCTCCTCGACCGCGAGCGAAGTCTCATTCGGGCGGTTCAGGCTGACGATGTCGCCCTGGAACACGCGCAGGCCACGCTGGAGCGCAGCCGCCAAACAAAGAAGGACACCCTCTCCCGGCTGGTCGTTTTCCGCACCACCCTGGCCCAGGAGATCGCCAACGAGCAGTCACTCCAGACCGAGCTCCAGGGAAGCATTGACGAAGCGCTGGTCGCCCTCGATGCCATGCAGACCGACTCCCCTGAGGTGGCGGCGCACCGGGCGCAGCTGATAGCTGATGGCGGAGGACCCGGTACTGGCGGTCACGGGGCGTCTCCTCTGGCCGATCCCGCGCGCGACCATCACCCAGGGCTTCGGTCCGACACCATACGTCTTCGAAGCCTCTTATGCCGGGTTCCCGCACTTCCACACCGGGATCGACCTGGCCGTGCCGCTGGGAACACCCGTGTTCGCGGCGGCGGACGGCGTCGTCGCGCTGGCCCGTCGGATGGCCGATAGCGGCGGCCAGCTGGTCGGATACGGGAACTACGTCATCATCCAGCACGATGCCGGCTTGAAAACGCTCTATGGTCACCTGCTCACGATCGGGGTCAAGGAGGGGGACGTCGTCCATCGTGGCCAGCTGATTGGCCTGGTCGGCTCAACCGGGAACTCCACCGGCCCGCACACGCACTTCGAGGTTCGAATCGAGAACAGCCCGGTCGACCCCAGACAAATGCTGCCCGACCTGGCGCCGCAGCCGGCGGCGGCTATCCCGAGCGTCCCGCACTGAACTCTGCCGCAGGCCGCCAGCCAGAGAGAAGCGACCGCGACGATTGGCCCTCGGCTCGGGATGGGCTAGCGCCGCCCTCCCGCCTCCTCCCGCTCACCGGCCTCCTCCCACACTCAGAACGAACTCGGCGCGCCCAGGAGGCAAACAAGGATGGCGGTTCGAGGAATTCGCGGTGCGACGACCACGGAAGAGGATAGCGAGACGGCGATCGTCGATGCCACGACGGAGCTGCTGGGGCAGCTCGCCCGCGAGAACGCGCTCAGTGCGGGCGACATCGCCGCCGTCTGGTTTACAACAACCCCCGATCTGACGGCAGAATTTCCCGCGGCCGCGGCGCGGCGCTTCGGGTGGGGGGACGTCCCCCTGCTCTGCGGCCACGAAATGGCCGTGCCCGCCTCGAACCCGCGCAGCCTCCCTCGGTGCATCCGCGTGCTGCTCCTGGTCAACACCGACCGGCCGCCGTCAGCGATGCGCTTCGTCTATTTGCGCGGCGCGGAGAAACTGCGGGTGACGGCATGATCATCGTGATGCGGCACGACGCGACCCCGGCGCAGGTGGCGGCGGTCGTCTCGCAGGTCGAGCTCCACGGTTGCCGGACTCATCTGAGCGACGGCGACGAGCGCACGGTGATCGGCGTTATCGGGACCAATCCTTTCGCCCTGCGGGAACTCTTCATCGAGGCCCCGGGCGTAGCCGAGGTGGTACCCATCACGAAGCCATTCAAATTGTCGAACCGCGAGTTCCGAGCGCGCGATACCCGCATCACGGTCGGTGCGCACGAGATCGGTGGGGACCGCCCCTGGATCGTGGCCGGGCCATGCTCGGTTGACGGCGAAGAGCTCTACCTGGAAACCTGTCGGAAAGTCCGGGCGGCTGGGGCTCACGCGCTCCGTGGTGGGGTCTTCAAGCCACGCACCTCCCCATACAGCTTCCAGGGACTGCGCGGTGACGGCATCAACATTCTGCGGGAGGCGAAGCGGGAGACCGGCCTGCCGCTGGTCTGCGAGGTGCTGGAACCGGCGGACATCGGAATTGCGCAAGCCGGTCCTACTCAAGCGGGGTATGTCGGCGACGATCGAGGAATGGCTGCTCTCCGCTGAGTACGTCCTCAGCCAGGGAAACTACGAGGTCATCCTCTGCGAGCGCGGCATCCGGACCTTCGAGACCTACACCCGCAATACCCTGGACCTCAACGCGGTGCCGCTCATCAAGGAGTTGAGCCACCTTCCGGTGATCGTCGACCCGAGCCACGGAACCGGCCGGCGTTCCCTTGTGACCTCGATGGCGCTGGCAGGGATCGCCGCGGGCGCGCACGGGCTGATGGTCGAGGTGCACACCCAGCCGGAGGTCGCCCTCTCCGATGGTGCCCAGTCGTTGACCCCGCAAGCGTTCGCCCACCTTGTCGAACAGGTTGACGCCGTCGCCGCCGCGCTGAGCCGGACGGTCGGAGTGGCGTGATGCGGATCGGCATCGTCGGGCTCGGCCTGATCGGCGGATCGCTCGGCCTGGCCCTGCGCCGGCTCGGCGGGTCCATCGAAGTGCGCGGTGTCGCCCATCACGAGGATGGGGTGCTGGCGGCGCAGCAGCGGGGTGCGGTCGACCGAGCGTCGACGGATCTGCGTGAGATGTCCGACTGCGACATCGTCGTGGTCGCGACGCCAATCAACCAGGTCCGGGTGGTCTTCGAACGCCTTGCCAACGTCGTCCGGCGAGGCACGATCGTCACCGATGTTGCCAGTGTGAAGCGCCCCGTGCTTGAGTGGGCCCGCGCTCTGCCAGATCCGGATCGATTCCTCGGCGGACATCCCGTCGCCGGCAAGGAGCGCAGCGGCCTGGGCGAAAGCGATGCCACGCTGTTCCGCGGGGAGACCTGGGTTTTCACGCCGAAGGACGGCCAGGACCTGACCCCATTCGACGACTGGTTCCGTCTCGTCCGGGCTCTGGGCGCGAGGCCCCAGATCCTCTCGGCCGAGGTTCATGACCAGCAAATGGCCTTTCTCAGTCATCTGGCGTTTACCATCAGCATCGCCTACGCCCAGACGGTGCGGCCGGTTGCGGATCCTGGACTCGGTGGCCCGGGATTTCGGGGCATGGTGCGGCTGGCCGAGGGTGATCCCACCCTGTACGAGGACATCGTGACGACGAACCGCGGCCCGCTGGTCCGGGCGATCGACCGCTTTTCGGACGTCCTGCGAGACTACCGCGAGCGCATCGAGCGCGGTGAGCGGGTGGGCGAACTCTTCAGGCAGGGCGTGCATGCCACGCGCTGAGGTTGAATCGGCGCGAACCATCTCATCGGCAACGCGGGTTGCCGGTGAACTCGCCGTGCCTGGCGATAAGTCGATTGCTCACCGAGCGCTGATCCTGGCCGCGCTGGCGCAGGGCGAAAGTTGGATTCACGGCCTTCCCGAGGGGGAGGATGTCCTGGCGACCGTTGCCTGCCTGCGCGGCCTCGGCGCCAACCTCCAGCGCAGCGGCCGCACGACGCGGATCCGTGCGGCGGGCCTCAGCTCGTTCGCGACGCCGCACGGGGAGCTCGACTGCGAAAACTCCGGGACCACGATGCGACTGCTGCTGGGCGTGCTCGCCGGCAGTGCGATATCGGCGACCCTCGATGGCGACGCCTCGCTGCGTCGCCGCCCAATGGATCGAGTGATTGAGCCGCTGAGGACCATGGGGGCGCGGATTGAATCGCGGGAGAGTCGCGCGCCCGTGTTCGTGATGGGAACGTCGCTGCAGGGGCGGCGTCACACGCTGGCGATACCGAGCGCCCAGGTGAAGAGCGCGCTGCTGCTCGCCGGACTTTCCGCCAGCGGCCCCACGACGGTCGTCGAGGCCACGCCGACGCGCGACCACACCGAGCGGCTCTTACGCGCGATGGGGACGGATGTTGGCGCGACGGCGGACGGTGTCGTGGTTCGACCATCGCATCAGCCGCTGCGTCCCATCGAGCTGGCCATCCCCGGCGACATTTCGTCAGCCGCCTTCTGGATAGCGGCCGCGGCGCTGCGGCCTGGCTGGTCGGTCATCGTCGCGGATGTCGGTCTCAACCCGACCCGGACCGCGTTCCTCGCGCTGCTGCGATCGATGGGCGCCCACGTCGAGGTCGAAGGGTCGTCTTCCGATATCGAGCCGCGCGGTATGGTTACCGTCACCGGCCAACGCCTTCGTGCCATCGTCCTGGGACCCGCCGATGTGGCGGCTGCCATCGACGAGATCCCAGCCCTGCTCGTGCTGGCGACCCAGGCCGCGGGCGTCACGACCATCGACGGTGCCGGTGAGCTCCGCGTCAAGGAGAGCGACCGGATCGCCGCCATGGCGGACGGCCTTCGCCGCATGGGTGCCGTTGTTGAAGAGCGCCCGGACGGCGTCAGCGTCAAGGGACCGACCGCGCTGCACGGCGCGAGCGTCGAGTCCCACGGGGATCACCGCGTCGCCATGGCGCTGGCGGTCGCGGCGCTCGTCGCTTCTAGTCCCACCACGATCGCGGACGCGGACTGCGTCGCCGTCTCCTATCCGAACTTCTTTACGCAGCTGCAGGAGCTCACCCATGAATAGAGTGCTCCTGCTGGGCGACCCCATTTCCCGGAGCCTCTCGCCCGTGATGCAGAACGCCGCCTTCGAGGCACTCGGCATCGATTGCCAGTACGTGCTTCGCGAGGTGAGCCCTGCCCAGCTCGTCCCGGCAATGGCCGACCTGCGCTCCGATGAAGGCATCCTCGGCGCCAACGTCACGATCCCGCTCAAGGAATCGGTGATCGCCTTCCTCGATGACCTGGATCCGCTGGTGGCCCGCATCGGCGCGGTCAACACCATCAGCCGGCAGGGCAGCCGACTGAAGGGCTGGAACACCGACGTCGAAGGCTTCCGCCGCGCCCTCGCCGAAATGGGTGGAGACTACGACCGCGTTGCAATCATCGGCGCCGGCGGCGCCGCGCGAGCCGTAGCCGCGGCCCTGCAACCCGCCGCCGAAGTCTGGGTCATCGCCCGCAACCTCCAGCAAGCCAGGCGCCTGTGCCGGGACCTCGAGATCCTCCGTGGCGGACCCGTTGACGTGGACCAGATGGAGCAGACGATTGCCAGCGCGCAGCTTGTCGTCAATGCGACGCCCGCGGATCTCCCGCCGCCAGCCTGGCTGCGAGCAGACCAATACCTCTTCGACCTGCGGAGTCGCCGGTCGCCGGAGGGACGCGCGATGCTGCTTCATCAGGGCGCCGCATCCTTTGAGATTTGGACCGGCAGGAAGGCGCCGCTTGGCGTCATGCGGGCCGCGCTGGATGGCGCATCGGTGCCGGCATGACGCTGCGCTTGCTCACGGCCGGCGAATCGCACGGCGAGCGGCTAACCGTTATTCTCGACGGCGTGCCCGCCGGTTTGACCGTGCGGGAAGAAGACCTGGCCCGTGACCTGCAGCGGCGGCAGGGTGGTCACGGCCGCGGCGGGCGGATGGCGATCGAGCACGACCGGGCCCACATCGTTGCCGGGGTGCGGGGCGGGCTGACGCTCGGCTCGCCGATCACGCTCGAGATCGCCAACCGAGATTGGGAGAACTGGCGCCAGGTGATGGCCATCGATGCTGCCGAGGTAAAGCGCAAGCCGATCACCCGGGTCCGGCCGGGCCATGCGGACCTGGCTGGCATGCTCAAGTACGGTGCCGATGACGCCCGCGATGTGCTGGAGCGGGCCAGTGCGCGCGAGACCGCGGCGCGCGTGGCGGCGGGCGGCGTTGCGAAGCTGCTGCTCGCGGAGTTCGGCATCCGGGTTCGGAGCTATACCCGGTCCATCGGCGCGATCGAGGCCTCGGTACCTT
>VBFX01000001.1 GCA_005889395.1 Chloroflexota bacterium | reverse complement strand
GACCAGGTTGAGGCGGCCAACCAGCAGTTGATGGTGGCGCTCGAGGCGCAGCGCCGCTTCGTCGCGGACGCCTCGCACGAGCTGAGGACGCCACTGACCACCGTTCGTGGGAATGCGGACTTGCTCGTGCAGGGTCCGACCGTGACGGAGGAGGTGCGCGCCGCAGCCGCCCGCGACATTGCCAGTGAGAGCGAGCGGATGAGCCGGCTGGTGGAGCGCCTGCTCACGCTGGCCCAGGCCGATGCCGGCCAGCACCTCGAGCTGTCCCGCCTCGCGCTGCGCCCGCTGATCGACTCGGTCTGCCGGCAGGCACAGGCGGCGCACGATGATCGACGTTTCCACAACGTCGGGCTCACGGATGCGACCATCCTGGGCGATACCGACGCCATCATCCAGTTGCTCTGGATCCTGGTGGACAATGGCGTCAAGTTCACCAAACCTGGTGGCTCGGTTGAAGTCGGGCTGCGGCAGCACGATTCGACCGTGCTACTGACCGTCGCCGACGATGGCATCGGGATCGCGGCCGACGATCAGGAGCGGATCTTCCAGCGCTTTTACCAGGCGGACCCGGCCCGGGCGAACAACGGTGCCGGGCTCGGGCTAGCCATCGCCCGCTGGATCGTCGAGGAGATCCACGGCACCATCAGCGTTCGCAACAACAGGGGGCCGGGCTGTACCTTCACGGTCACCCTCCCCCTGGCTGGCTGACCTTACGTCGTTCTTATCGGCCAGTTCTACGGTGGCGTCATGTACGACATCGCCGCAGAACATGCCCCTGCCATCGGCGCCGCCATCTTCCTTGTCGTTTCGCTGTGGCTCGCCCTTCGCGCCGTCTCCGCGCTCGCCCGCCGCCGGGTCACATGGGCGGTTACGCTCGTTGAGACTTACCGCGCGACATCCGCCATCACAAAGCTTGCCGGCGTCTTGATGCTCGTGAGTGGCGTCACGCACCTGGCGCTGATCCCAAGCCATGAAGGCATCACCGGCGTCCTCTTCGTGATTAATGGCCTGGGGTTCATCGTGCTGGGCGCCGCGGCGTTTCTCACCGGGTGGTGGCGCCGGCCGGCGGTCCTTTGGCTGGTGGCGACCGTCGTCGCCTACGTCGTGTGGACCGTCGCCGGCTGGGAAACCCCCGACCAGATCGGTATCGCCTGCAAGTTGATCGAGCTGGTCGCGCTCGGGCTCGTCATACGCCTGGGGCACCCGGGGCGGCGGACGTGGCCGCGCCGTCTCTGGCGCGCGGTTGCCTTTCCAATGCTGGTCAGCCTCGCCACCCTCGGGATCTGGGTTGGCGGCCTGGCGCACCCCGATGCCCTGCACGCGCACCCCGGTGCCCTGCTGCAACCGGTTGCGGAGGCGGCGACTCCGGAACAGCGCAAGGCCGCCGCCCGCCTGCTCAGTGACACCCGAACGAGCATCGCCCGCTACCAGGACCCCGCGACCGCGATCGCCGCCGGATTCAAACCAGGCCCGGCTTCGAGCGCCGAGCCGCTCCGTCATTTCGAGAACCCCGCGAATACGAACGCCGTCCTGGACCCGAATCATCCGCAAGCCCTGGTCTACGTGCAGACGAAGCACGGACTGCGGCTGATCGGCGCCATGTACCAGATGAAGCGCACCGGCCAGTGGGGCCCCGATCCGGGCGGGCCGTTGACGCAGTGGCACCAACACGAGGGCATCTGCCTCTCCCCCTTCGGCTTCGAGTTCAGCTTCGAGACGCCCTTCTGGACCTGCCCCGTCGGCTCGACCAGTATCACGACGCCGCCGATGCTCCACGTGTGGATCATCGACAACGGGAAGGAAGGACCCTTCGCCGCCGACCTCGACAAGACCATCCAAAAGACCTTGCAAAGGAGTTGACCAAGGCCATGAGCATCACCTCGCCGGCGATCAGCGCAAACACAACGGCTTCACCCTCGAGTGCGCCAGAGATCGCCTCGGTGCTGGTGGTCACGCAAGCGAGTCTCTCGTTGGTCGCCGGGCTGAGCGCGATCCCGTTCGGGATCGTCGAGCCGGGATTTCGCGTCCTGAGCCTGGTGACCGTCCTCGCCGCGATCGCGATGTTCTGGCTGGCGCGCAACCTGCGCCGGCAGCGGCGCTGGGCGCGCCGCTGGGTCACCGCCCTGGAGGCGCTGAGCCTGGCGGCATCGCTGCTCTTGATGGTGCTTCCCATCGGGGCGGTACGCGGTCCGGTGCCGGTCCTCGTCAATCTCGTGATGCCGGCAGCCGTGCTCTGGCTGCTCTGGTCACGGTCGGGGCGCGCCGCCTTCAGGAAGGCGGGGCGGTCAGACGCGGGCGGCGCTGCCTGAGGTGGCGCTCCGGCGGGAGAGGGCATCGATGGTCACCGCGACGAGCAGGACCAGACCGGTCACGATGAACTGCCACTTGACGTCGATGGCGAGCAGGTACATGCCGTTGTAGATGCCGCCGATGACCAGGCCGCCGAGGACGCCGTGCAGCATCTTGCCCCTTCCGCCGAAGAGGCTCGTGCCGCCGATGACCGCGGCCGCGATAGCGTAGAGGACGATCTGGCCACCGTTGAAGTTGTTCGACATCCCGCCGAGGTAGGAGGCATAGAGCAGCCCGCCGATGCCGGCAGTGAAGGCACAGAGAACGAAGCACCAGGTTCGGATAGCCGCCAGGTTGACGCCGGCCCGCCGAGCCGCCTCCGGGTTGCCCCCGATCGCATACACGTAACGCCCGAACGTGGTTCGCTGGATCAGCACCATCCAGACCGCCAGGACGGCCAGGACGATGGGGATAACCCAGGGCACACCCTCGAGCGTGCCCAGGTTCGCCCGGTTGACGTTGCAGATTGCGACCACGACGACGGAGACGACGGCGATCAGGGCAATCTTCAAGATAGTCAGGCTGGCGGGCGGCGCGACGAGGCCGCTGCGCCGACGCCGGCTGTCACCCAGCCACAGGAAGCTCCCGACCGCGATCACGACCAGCGCCATGCCGATCCAGCTCAGAACGGGATCGATGGTGCCCCACATCAACTTATAGAGGGTCAGGATGTTGGGATTACGTCCGAGGAGGCTGGGATACCCGGAGAAGGGCCCGAGCCCGAGCAAAATCAACAGCACGCCGCTGAGGATCAGCGAGCCGGCCAGCGTGACGATCAGGGACGAGAGCCGCAGGCGAGTGATCAAGGTCCCCTGCAGCAGGCCGATCAACGCGCAAACAAGCAGCGCCACCGCGATCGCGCCCCACCATGGCCACTTGGTGGTGACCGGCTGCACGAGCTGCACCGCGACGACGCCACCGACACCGGCCGTGAAGCCCGTCGCGAGATCGATCTCACCCAGGAGCAGGACGAAGATCTCGGCCATCGCCAGCACCATGAACACCGCACTCTGCTGAAAGAGGTTGACCAGGTTGCCCGCCGAGAGGAAGAGGTTGTTGGGGCTGATGGCGGTGAAGACGATAGAGATGAGGACCAGCCCCAGGACCACCGGAAGGACGCCACTCTGGCCCGCCCGCAGCCGGACAAGCCAGGCTCGGAACCATTCGCCCAAGGATTGGGCGACGATTTCCGGCGGGACGACGATGGCCGCTTCGGCAGAGGCCGTCGGATCGATGCGAGACTCCGGTGCTTCAGCTTGTGCCATGCTGCCCCTTGTCATTCCCGGCCTGCACCGCAGGACCGTGGGCGCCGGTCGTCATATACTCGACCACGCTCTGGCGATCAAAGGTCGAGGCGCGGTCTTCCGCCACCTTCCGGCCAAGATGCAGGATCGCGATCCGATCCGCAACCTCGAAGACATCGTTGAGGTTGTGCGAGATCACCATGACGGCCAGGCCGCGATCACGTAACCGCCGCACGAGGTCGAGCACCATCTGCGTTTGCACCACGCCCAGCGCAGCGGTTGGCTCGTCCAGCATCACCAGCTTGGAGTTCCACATCACGGCTTTGGCAACCGCGACCGACTGCCGCTGGCCCCCCGACAGCGATGCCACCGGCTGCCGGATCGACCGCACCGTCGTCACCCGCAAGTTGGCCAGCGTTTGGCTGGCCGCCCGCTCCATGTCGTCCTCGTTGAGAAGGCCGTTGCGGAGGCGCTCGCGGCCCAGGAACATGTTCTGCACGATGTCGAGGTTGTCGGCCAGCGCCAGGTCCTGATAGACGGTCTCGATGCCGAGCTTGGCCGAATCACGCGGGCTGTGGATGGTGACAGGCTGACCTTCCCAGAAGAACTGACCGTGATCAACCTGGTAGATGCCGGCGATGCACTTGGTGAGGACGGACTTCCCCGCCCCGTTGTCGCCGCACAGCGCGGTGACCTGCCCGGATGGAAGGTCGAGGTCGACGTTGTAGAGCGCCTGCACCGGGCCGAAGTGCTTCTCGATCCCGCGCAGCCTGAGCAACGGCTCGGCTGGTGACGGCGACTCTGTGATCACCTGCGCCACCCGTTCACTGTAGCGCGGGATGAGGCGAGGCGCCGCCGC
The DNA here is from genome assembly GCA_005889395.1 of Chloroflexota bacterium. Taxonomy (GTDB): domain Bacteria; phylum Chloroflexota; class Dormibacteria; order CF-121; family CF-121; genus CF-13. Next base: position 9,642 of record VBFX01000001.1, on the reverse strand, counting down.
CCCGGAGGCGGCGGCGCCATTGTGATCTAGCTGATGCCGGCTGCCGTGCAGGCGGCCGCCCCAGCAGCGGTGCACAGGGCGTTCTTGTCGACGAAGTTGTCCTTGATGACGGTGTCCTTCATGTTCGCGACCGTCACCCAAACCGGTGTCAGCAGTGACGCAGGCTGCTCGGTCCCCGTAGTACCCGACGGTGGCTTGGTTGTGCTATTGAGCAAGTCGCTCGGCGGGGTCAGGCCGGCGCGCAGGAGGGTGGCGAGGGCAACCGCATCCTGGGCCTCTTGATAGACCGCCTTGTAGACGGATCCACACTGATATCCCGTGAGGACGTTGGCCATCCCATCGGGCGTCGCATCCTGTCCGGTGGTCGGAATCTTCTTAGCCGGGACGTTCGAGTTCTTGAGGACGGTGATCACGGCGTTCGCGAGCCCATCATTGGCCTCGACGGTGGCGTTGATGTTCTTGTGGGCCGTGAACTGCTGCTGGAAGATCGTCCCGCCGGTAGCGTTCACCCAGTTTGTCGCGATCTGGTCGCCGACCAGCTTGTAGCCCTTGTCGTTGGTCGTGCCGACCGGCAATGGCGTGTCCGTCTTTCCCCAGATCGCCTGGTTGTAACCCTGAGCGAAGGAGATCGCATTCGGGTCCGAGTTCTCCCCGCCGTCGAGCACGAAGACCTGCGGGTTCGTCACGCCCCAGTCCGTGACACATTTCACGAAACCTTCGCCGATCAGCTTGCCGACCTGGACATTGTCGAAGCTGACGTAATAAACCTTGGTTCCCTGGAACGTCGCGCGATCATAGCTGATGGTCTTGACGCCGTGCGACTCCGCGTACTGCTGGATCTGGGCACCAACCGTGCCGTTGAGCGGGTCGAAAATCAGGACGGTCGCGCCGGCCGTGATGTCCGCCTGAGCAAGTGCGAGCTCAGTGGCATCGTTGCCCTCGGCGTTATCGATCTTGTACTGCGACGATGAGTATCCGGCGAGGTCGAAGGCTTTCTTCAAGTACGGCAGATCGAAGTTGACGTAGCGAGTCGATGACGTCGTGTCGGGAAGAATCACTCCGACCTTACCTTTACCCGCCGCGGTCACGCTCTTCAGCTGGGCCATGACCGAGAACGACGCGTCGAAGGACTTGACGCCGAGCCCCGCCGGCACACTGGCGCTCGCCGAGGTTCCGGCGGTTGAGTTACCGCACGCTGCCAGGACGATGGCGAGCGCGCCCATGGACGCCATTAAGGTCAACGTTCGTAATTTGCGCAATTGCTTTCCCCTCCTGAGGTTTAAGGCTGACCGCAGAGCCGAAGCCATATTGTGCCGCGCCGAAGACCCAATTCGCAAGGACGAAGCGCCTTCGCTACCTACGGCGCTCTAACACTCTCTAACGATGCTCAGCCCGCTGGCTAGCCTTTCAGCGATCCCGCAAGCAGGCCCCGCACAAAGTACCGACCCAGCAGGATGTACACCAGGAGGGTCGGCGCGGCGGCCAGCAACGCACCAGCCATCTGCACCTGGTACTGGGAGAGCAAGCTCCCTGCCAAGTTTTGCAGCGCCACCGTAATGGGGCGCTGGGTCGGGTCCTGCGCGATCGTGACGGCGAAGAGGAACTCGTTCCAGATGCTGGTGAACTGCCAGATCATGACGACGACGAAGCCCGGGACGGAGATCGGCAGCATGATGTGGCGGAAGATGCCCAGGACACTCGCGCCGTCCATGCGCGCGGCCTCCAGCAGCTCGCGCGGCACAGTCGCAAAGTAGTTGCGGAAGATCAGGGTGCAAATCGGAATGCCGTAGACGACGTGGACCAGGATCAAGCCCGGTATGCCTCCGTAGAGACCAATGGCGCTGAGGAACTGAAAGAGCGGGATCAAGATGCTCTGGTACGGGATGAACATGCCGAACAGAAGCAAGGCGAAGATGGCGTTGGCGCTGCGGAACTTCCACTTCGAGAGCACATACCCGTTGAGGGAGCCGAGCAGCGCCGAGAGAATCGTCGCCGGCACGACCAAAAGGACCGAGTTGAAGAACGAGGGTGCCATTACGTCGAACGCCGAGCCGAAGGCTTCGAAGGTCGGCGCTTTGGGCAGCTCCCAGAGCGTCGAGCGAGAGACCTCGTTGAAGGACTTGAGGGATGTCACCACGATGGCGAACATGGGGAGCAGATAGAACACGGCCAATGCGATCAGCAACGCATAGGCGACCGCGGTCGATGGCCGCCAGCGGGTCGCGGTCCGCGGGGTGGCGACCAGCACGCTCATCGCTCGGTCTCCCCTCGCAGGTTCCAGATCAGGTAGGGAACGATCAAGAGCGCGACCATGAGCAGCAGGACGGTGGCGATCGCGGCGCCGCGGGCGAAGAGGTCCTGCCGGAAGGTCGTGATGAACATGTTCAAGCCGGGCATGTCGGTCGCGTATCCGGGACCACCAAACGTCATGACGAAGACGAGATCGAAGATCTTCAGCGAAATGTGACCGAGGATGATCACGGCCGACAGCGTGATGGGCCGCAGCAAGGGGAAGACGACATATCGAAAGGCCTGAGACTCCGACGCGCCGTCGACCCGCGCGGCCTCGCGCAGCTCCTCCGGGATGCCGCGCAGCCCGGCGAGGAACATCGCCATGCAGAAGCCGCTCATCTGCCACACGGCGGCTATCGTCAGCGAGTTGAGGGCGGAGCCGGGGCTCGTCAGCCAGCCCGACTGCAGAAAGTCCAGGTGCAGGTTATGGAAGAGGACGTTGAGGCCGTAGTTCGGGTTGAAGATCCACCGCCAAACCGTGCCCGTGACGATGAACGAGATCGCCAGCGGAAACATGAAGATGTTCTGAAAGATGATGCTGCCGCGAAGCTTCTGGTCGAGGAGGACCGCGGCACCGAGCCCGAGCACCAGGCAGCCGGCGAGGAAGAAGACGGTGAAATGGATCGTGTTGACGATGTCCGCCTGGAACTTCTCCGTCTGGAAGAGGCGCTCGTAGTTCCGAAGTCCGACGAAGGTGTAGTCGGGCACCACCCCGCGCCAGGCGGTCAGCGAGGTGTAGGCGGTCCGCCCGATGAACCCGTAGACGAAGATCGCGATCAGCACCACCGAGGGGGCGATCATCAGGATCGGCATCACCCGATCCCACGAGAGTGGAGTGCGAGAGCGGCTCCGAGGGAGCCGCTCCAACACGACTGGCGGCGCGGTGGCCGTCGCCATCAGCGATTCGCCAGGTCTACTTCAGGAATTCGTCGGAGAGCTTCTGCAGGTTGCTGGCCGTCTTGTTGACGTCCTTGTTGATCACGAACTGGCCCATCTCGTCGTTGACGCCCGAGGCAAACGCATCGGGGGTCGCTGAGCCATGTGCCGAACTGGGCACGAGCGCATCGGTCTTGAACTCGGCGATGAACTGCTGGGCGATGGGATCGAAAATGCTGGCCGACACGTCCGTTCGCGCGGGAATCGATCCCTTCTTGGGATTGAAGGCGGCCTGGCCCTCCTGCGAGCCGCAGACCTTGATCCAGTTGATCGCGTTGGCGCGGTCCGGGGCGCCCTTCGGCAGGCCGAAGGTATCGCAGACGATCACGTATTTGCCGGTCGTCCCCGGGGACGGGGCCGCGCCGAAGTCCTTGTTGGGGACCCAGCTGGCGGCGGTGAAATAGCCCTTGGCCCAGTCACCCATGATGTTGAAGGCCGAGGTCCCGCTGATCAGCCGCTTGTCGGCATCGTCCCATCCCAGCGTCGGGTGGTCGGAGTTGACGTAGTTGAGCATCGATTTGATCCACGAGAGCGCCTGCTTGACGTTGGCGTCGGTGAAGGACGCCTTGCCCGAGAACACCTGCTTGTAGAAGTCAGGACCACCCGCGGCGAGGATGTTGTTTTCCAGCAACATCTGCACCTGCCAGTTACCGCTCGAGCCGAGCGCCAGGGGTGCCTGCACCTTCGCCTTCAGCTTGCCGAGTGCCGACAGGAAATCATCCATCGTGGTCGGCGGCGTGATGCTGTTGTCGTCGAGGATCTTCTTGTTGTACCAGAGCGCATTGCCGCGATGGACGTTGACCGGGACCGACCAGACGTCGCCGCTCGAACTGACGATGTCCTTGAGGTCCTTGGGGATCGTGTTGTCCCAGCCTTGGCTCTTCCAGACGCTGGTGATCGGCTCCATCTTCCCGGCTTTTACCCAGGTGCTGATCAGCTCCTGGCCGGCGTGGACCTGGAAACTGTCGGGCGGCTTTCCACCTTCCATGCGCGTCTTGAGCACGGCCTTGGCGTTGGTTCCTGCGCCGCCCGCCACGGTGGCGTTGACGATCTCCACGCCCGCATAGTTCTTTTTGTAGATCTTGAACATCTCGGCGAGCCCATCAGCTTCGCCGCCCGCGGTCCACCAACTGAAAATCTCTAGCTTTCCGCCCCCGGCTGCGGGAGCCTGCGACGCCCCGCAGGCGGCCAGGAAGTCCGCGAAGCTGAGGCCAAGGACGACGCCCCCGGCCGTCTTGCCAGCGCGACTGACGAATTGACGGCGACTCCAACGCTCGTTCCCCATGTCTCCTCCTCCCTTGAATAGGCGCCGCCATATCCCCAAAGGCGGCAGCGAGAGTGTACGTCGAAGACGCGCCGAATTACAAGGAAGGCCTCAGGGGAGGGCCCGCTCGTCGGCGGGCCCCCGCGCGTCCGCGGCGACTGTTAGCGGCGGCCCCAGCCGCGAGCGAAGCTTCCGCCCGCAACCAGGCTGAACAGCAAGACCACGATAGCGGCGCCAAGAATCGCCGAGAGAATCGGGATGCCCCCCAGCGACAACTCCGGGGCGATCACGAGATGCAGGACGTCGACCATCAACCAAGCACCGACCAGCCCGGCGACGATCGCACCTAGCACTCCACCGGGCATGCCACGGCCCACCAGTCGTTCGCCGATCAATCCGGCGACGGCGCCGACCAGGAGCAAGACGATCAGATGCGTAAACGTCATATCAAGCCTCCAATTATTTAGTAGTCCCGCTATCACAATATCATACCATCATCCGTACCATTTGCCAAGGTGTAGAGTCGAACGCGAGGGGAACGAGTTGGCTTCGAGCCCGACCAAACGACCATTGCTTCCTGGGCGTGGAACCACGCCGGCCAAACCCGGAGCCCCAACGCCTTTCTGGCGCAGCCGGGGCTTCTGGATTTACCTCGTCGTCCTCTTAGTCCTGAACTACCTGGTCTCCATCGACATCACCGCGCAGGCCAACTCCATCCAGGGTGACTTCAAGAAATCCGTAACCGCCGGGTCCGCGAGTGGCACGCTCTTTCAGACCGAGCGGCCGGCCTTCGCGACGGACAACCTCGAAGCGCTCCTCGAGCAGCATACTGTCCCGATCAGCGCGACGCCTCCCGGCTCGGGAGGATCGCCCCTCCTGACGTTGCTGTTCAGCTTCGGGCCGGCCCTGCTGCTGATCGGCGGCTTTCTCTACCTGAGCCGGCGGACGGCGGGGGCAGGGCCGGGCGGCTTTCTCGGAGCCTTCGGCCAGAGCAAGGCCACCCTCTACACAGCAGACTCGGGGACACGCATCACGTTTGCCGACGTCGCCGGCATCGAGGAGGCCAAGCAGGACCTAGCCGAGGTCGTCGACTTCCTCAAGATGCCAGAGAAGTATCAGCGCCTCGGGGCCCAGATCCCGCATGGCATCCTGCTGGTGGGCGCGCCGGGCACCGGCAAGACGTTGCTGGCGCGGGCGGTCGCGGGCGAATCGAACCGGCCATTCTTCAGCCTTTCCGCATCGGAGTTCGTCGAGGCCATCGTCGGTGTCGGCGCGGCCCGCGTCCGCGATCTCTTCGCGAAGGCCAAAGCGGCCGCTCCGAGCATCATCTTTATCGATGAGCTCGACGCCATCGGCCGGGCACGCGCGTCATCAGCCACGTTCGGCGCGAACGACGAGCGCGAGCAGACCCTGAACCAGATCCTGACCGAGATGGATGGCTTCACCCCGAATCAGAACGTCGTCGTGCTGGCCGCCACGAATCGGCCCGAGGTGCTGGATCCCGCGCTGTTGCGTCCCGGCCGATTCGATCGCCGGGTGACGGTCAACGCGCCGGACAAAACGGGCCGCGAGGCGATCCTCAAGATCCATACCCGCAATGTCTCCCTCGCTCCTGATGTCAACCTCGGCGATATCGCCGGCGCGACTGCCGGCTTCGTCGGCGCCGACCTGCGCAACATCGTCAACGAAGCGGCGCTGGTCGCCGCCCGCAAGGGCAGGACCGCCGTGACCCGCGAGGATTTCGACGAGGCGATCGAACGATCGGTTCTTGGCCTTCGCCGGCCGATCGTGCTCGGCGCCGACGAAAAACGGCTGATCGCCTACCACGAGTCCGGCCATGCGCTGATGGGCCTGCTGGTCCCGGGAGCGGACCCGGTGAAAAAGCTGACGATCGTGCCGCGCGGGTTGTCGCTCGGCTCCACCTACAGCCAGCCGATCGACGACCGGTACAACTATCCGGAGAGCTACCTGCGCGGACGGATCACGCTCGCACTCGGTGGCCGGGCGGCCGAGGAGGTCGCCTATGGCGCGGTGACGACCGGCGCGGAAAGCGATCTTCAGCAGGTCAATCAAATCGCGCGCTCCATGGTGGCGCGCTTCGGGATGTCACCGAAGCTCGGCCCGCTCAATCTGACGGAGCCGGGCGACGGAGCGGTGGCCGCCCAGCACTTCAGTGAGGAAACGGCGAAGCTCCTCGACGAGGAAGTCCGCCGGATCGTGGACGAGTGCCACCGGGAAGCGGCGCGGCTGCTGACGGAGAATCGCGATCGTCTCGATCGCCTCGCCGAGGCCGTGCTGAAGAAGGACACGCTCGATCAGGACGAGATCTATGCGGCCGCTGGAATCAGCAAGCCGCCGACCGCGCATCCGACGATCGCGCCGGCACTTCCCGCCAACGGCTCCTCGCACGACGGCGACCTGGCGAAGGACGAGGTCGGTTCCGAGGTCACCCGGGCGTAGGGCTGATCGTCAGGCGGTGCTGCCGAGCAGTTGCCGGAGGAGCGATTCCGTTTCGTTGGACGGCGCCACGCCCAGCTCCTCGGCGAGCCGCCGGCGGCACTGCTGGTAGATCCGCACCGCCTCGGCGCGGTCGCCGCGCCGGACGAGCACCTGCATCAGCCGGCGATAACCGGACTCGCGGTATGGTTCGAGGTCGACGGCCGCTCGCGCCTGGTCCTGTGCGAGAGCGAGCTCGCCGTTCCACACCAGGGCCTCGACCCGGCAGTCGAGCGCGCGAACCAGGAGATCACGAAGACGCTCTCGGCGGCTCGTCACCCACGCGGCATCTTCACCGACGAGGAACGGGCGGCGGGCGATCGTCGTCGCGATGAGCGCTGGCCCGTAGGCCGCCTCCAGTTGGTTGGCGATCAGGGCGCCCTCGGCCTGGTGCAGGGCGTCGGCCGCGGCCTCGAGATCGATCCATGTCTCGGCCGGTGGCCGGAACTGATAGCAGCGAAACGCGTTGGCGATGATCCGGTCCCGGTCCAGCCCCAGGCTCGACAGCTTCTGGCGGAGCTTGCTGATCACCGCGCTCAGCGCGACCTGCCAGGACGGTGGAAGCGAATCGGGCCAGAGCAGCTCGGCAAGCTCGGACTGGGATACCACCCGCTCGCGCTCGGCGACCAGGTAGACGAGCGCCAGGCGCCCCTGCCGGCCGGGAAGGTCCGCGTCGCGCAGCAATAGATCGTCGCGCTCGACGGCCACCTCACCGGCCAGATAGATACGAAGCAATGACCCTCCAAACATTCGCCAAAGGCGTCCAGCGATGATCTTAAGGACCCGGGTCTAATCTCTCGAGGAGGTGCGGAATGCAGAAGCGCGTCGAATGCGAATGCGGCTGGTCGCTCCAGACGGACGACGAGGCGAAGCTGGTGGCCGGCGTCCAGCAGCACGCCAAGCAGGTCCACAACATGGAGGGCGTCACCAGGGACCAGGTGCTCGCCCAGGCCAGACCCGCGTAGATCAAAAACAACAAGGAGAGGACATGAAATTTCTGTATCTGCTGTACGCCGACGAATCGAAAATGCCTGCCTCGGATAGCCCGCAAATGGAGCAGCAGCAGGCCGCCTTCGGTCGCTATTACGAGGAGTTGTCAGGGCGCGGCATGTTCAAGGGTGGCGACCCGGTCCAGCCGTCGAAGACGGCAACCACGGTTCGCGTCCGCAACGGATCGACGAAAACCGCCTCCGGCCCCGCGACCACGGGCGCCGAGCAGATCATCGGGTTCTACGTCATCGAGGCAAAGAACAAGGATGAGGCGATCGCCTACGCTGCCAAGGTCCCGTCGGCCGCGGTTGGGTCGATCGAAGTTCGTCCGATTATCAGTTCGTCCTAAAACGGTCGCAAAGTGGGAGGGTCAGCCTGAAATCGACTGAGCTTCCCGCAGCCTGAAAGCGTCCAGACAGCCGGCGCCGCAGAAGTAATAGGTCGTCTCCCCCACCATGAGCGCGTGCATCGCCCCCTTCACCTCGACCTGCATCCCGCAGATTGGATCGATGGCTGTCTCCGGTGCCGGGATCGCGTAGTGGCGCTGGTGCGCGTGACGCTCGGCGGCGATCTCGGCGAGCGTCGCCAGGGCAATTTCCTCCTGGGAGCTGCCAACCGCGCTGTCCGCCGCGCGCCGAACACGTTCCAGTCCTTTGATACCTCGGCCTTGAAGCACGCCCAGAACCGTGGCAGCCCGGCGGCGGCTGGCGACCAGGCCGATATAGGCGATGTCATAGCGTAAGAGCGCCTCGATGGCGTCCTCGTCGTAGTGGCCCATCGTGGCGACGACGGCCCAGGTGCTCGCGTTGGGCTCCGCCGGCGCGAGGTCGAGGGACCCGATGACTCGGTCGGCCTCGGGATAGTCGGTTGCCCGCGCACCGGGGTGAACGGCACAGGTCTTGTAACCGATCGTCGCGCCCAGCTTGATCAGCGTGTGGGCGGCTGGGGTATCACCAACCACGAGGAGCAGCGGTCGTGGCAGTTGCGGGTCGATAAAGACGTCGAGTTTGCCGGCGCTGGGGCAGGTACTGAGATGCGAGACCACCCCAGGGAGATGATCGGGCGACTCGTCGGGCGCAATCTTGACGAGGCGCGGTTGGCCGTCCCCCATCGCGGCCCGCGCCTCGCGCCGTACCAGCCCTTCGGAGCAACTGCCGCCGACCCAGCCCCAAAGCTTGCCGTCGGCGGTGATCAGCGCCTTGTCGCCGGCCTGCGCCGACGTCGGCGGCTCGACCCGGACGACGGTCGCGACGACGAAGGTTTCGCCGCGCCGCCGTAGCTCCGCCGCCCGGTCCAGCACATCGTCCGCAATTGACATCCTTACACCTACTCCGCGGCTCCGACCTTGTTCAGGGCCTCCCAGACCTTGTCCGAGGTAACCGGCATGTCGATGTTCGTGATTCCCAGGTGCCCGACGGCATCGATGACCGCATTGACGAAGGCCGCCGGCGAGCCGACGGTGGCCGACTCACCGACCCCCTTGGCACCGATCGGGTGATGCGGTGACGGCGTGACCGTCTCGCCCATCTCGAACCTCGGCGTTTCCCAGGCCGTTGGCAGCAGGTAATCGGTGAAATTCGAGCCCAGGCAGTTGCCTTCCTCATCGAACGTGATCAGTTGCATGAAGGCGATACCGAAACCCTCGGTCAAGCCACCATGGATCT
>VBFX01000338.1 GCA_005889395.1 Chloroflexota bacterium | reverse complement strand
CACACCGAGAACAGCGAATACGGATTCATCCGCTGGAACCACGGCCTGAAGCCCGCAGCGAACCTCCCCTACCTGCGCGGCATCGCCGACCCGCTGGACCGGGCACCCTCATGGCAGATTGGGCCGTTCTCCGCGACCGATGCCGCCCAGATTCTGCGCGACAATGACGAGGACCTCGGCGACCGGCTGATGGGGATCGACATCCTGCAAAAGGGCCCATCCGGGCGGGTCCTGGGGGTTCGGCTGCGTGGGAGCGGCAAGACCGATGAGATCAGTGGCCCGGTGCTGCGCGCCTGGTTCGGGCTGCCCGATACCCTCGTGGAGATCGCCGGCGGCGGGTAACGAGCATCAGGCCGCGCGCAGTTGATCGGGGCCTGACGGTGACTGCTGGTTGGCCGCCGCCTTCTTCTGCTGCCGCAGCAGGTTCAGGGACCCGAGGCCCTGCACGAGAAACACGAGGACGACGATGCGGATGATCGCGAAGTGCCCGGTCCAGAACAGGAGGGCGGTGTCGAGTGCATAGAGGCCGATCGTGATGCCCATCGCGATCATCGAACCGCCCCGGATGAAGTAGGCGAGGACGAGGAAGCCGACACCGACCCCCACGGAAAACCAGTCGAAATAATTCAGGAGTGCCGTGATGCCGGCGGCCTCGGCGAGGATCCCGACGCCGATATTGAGCAACCCGATCGCGGCGATGAATTGCCACGCCTCGCGCACTTTCTTCTGGGCCTTCTTCAGGTCGGCGGGGAGGGCCGGCCTTGCGGCCCCAGAAACCGCGGCACACATGTCGCAGCTCTTGCGTCCGATCGGAATGGCGCAGCCGCACGTCTTGCAGACGGCCATGGACCTATATCGGACCCGGTGAGCCGATCCCCCGTGACGGTTGTGCAACAAAAACCCGCCGGCTCGCGCCGGCGGGCAGTGGCATGCTTGCCTGCGGGCTTAACCCCCGACGGCCTTCTTCGCCAATTCCGTGTCGGCGATGATCCAGCCTTCGGTCGTCTTCCCCTGGTCGTTGATGTGGAAGATGTAGACGATCTGGTCCTCGTATGTCTTGCCATTGCGCTTGAACGAGCTGTTCACCAGCGCGACGACGTGCTTGTCGTTGGCGACGATGTCGTGGAAGGCGAGCTTGATGTCCTGCAGCTCCTGCGGATAACGGGCAATCGCCCCGATGGCGGCGTCTTTGCCTTTGAAATCGCCGCCGAACACGCTGCCGCGGGCATGCCAGGTGAAGTCGTCCGTCCACGCATCACTCAGTGCCTTCATATCACCCCGACTGAAGGCAGCGAACGCATCGCGAACCACCTGGATCTTCTGGTCGAGGCTGAACTTGGTTACGGCTTCCGCCATTGCGACCTCCTTTGAGCCCATTCGGGCTCGACCCGGCCCATTGCCGGGATGACCACTCCTCAGGGCGACTATAGGACTATTGCGCCTGGCTCGTTACGACTCAGGTTCGCGAAATCACCAGGGTCGTCCATTGCTTCTCGAGCACGCGGGCCTCGGGCGACAACGACACACATTGGCCCTTCGGATAAGCGAAGATCCGCAGGGCGTCGGTTCGCGGTCGCCCGGCCCTTTCCCAGGCATCGAGATGGGAATGCATTCGATCGACGAGCTCCGGCTCCGCGCGGAAACTGACAATGGAAAGCGGGACGAGATCCTCTGGGCGGTCTAGCTCGCCGCCGGAAGGACGCGAAAGTGCCACCAGGCCTTTCCTTCCCAGTAATGCTCTGGTTGACCGTTGTTTCATAACGCCGGCGGACCACTCAACCACGAGAGGGACGGCGCTACGGTCGACGACCGAGGGGTCGCCGTAGATGCTGAACAAACAAGAATCGGGATCCTCAAGTGCCAACCACAGGCTCAGGCTTCCGCAGGCTTCTCCAACCGTTGCCGTGATGCCGGTGGGCACTTCCACTGGGCTGGTCTTTAGAGCTTCGGACAGTGCATTCGAATCGATTGGACGGTCTCCTTCTACCGCAACGAAGGGGCCCGGTGGTTGGCTCAGCGGAACCACTCGCTGTGGGCCGGCGAAGTCTCCCCGCAATGGCATGAATCCGCAGTCGGCGACGGAGACACTTTCGAGATGATCCTGGTGCCGCTCAAAGGCCACCGACTGCTGAACCTGGCGCAGGCTCAATGGCAGGACGAGCCGGCCGCCCAACGCCAGCTGCTCGAACCACGCCGGCGTAATATCCCAGGCGCTCGCGGTGAGCATGATGCGATCGAAAGGCGCCCCTTCGGGATATCCATAGCCGCCATCGGCACAGCGCACGTGGATGCGATCGAACCCCGCGGCGGCGAGATGCTGCCGCGCTGCAACCATCACGTCCTCGTCGATATCGATGGTGACGACCTGTCCGGCCTTGCCGACGAGATGCGCGATGAGCGCGGCGTTATAGCCGGTGCCGGCACCAATCTCGAGGACGCGCTGGCCAGGCTGCAGCGCGAGCTGTTCGAGCATGATCGCCATGATCGCCGGCTGCGACGAGGAACTGATCGGCCTCCCGTCCGCGTGCTTGGTCGGGAACGCCCGATCGGTGTAGACATCATCGATTCCCACGCCAGGCAGGAAGACATGCCGGGGCACCGCGCGGAAGGCAGCCTCGACGGCGGCGGTTCGATCTCCGCCTTTGGCTCGCGCTGCTTCTGGATCGGCGTGAGCTTGATCTGGCCGTCGGCCAGCTCCACGAGCACGGAGTCGCCGGCGCTGAACTTCGTCGTTAGCAGTGTTTCCGACAGCGGGTCCTCGATCAGCCGCTGGATCACGCGCCGCAGCGGGCGGGCGCCGTAGATCTTGTCGTAGCCTTCCTTGGCCAGGTAATCCTTGGCCTCGGTGGTGACCTCCAGCAACATCTCGTGCTACTCGAGGCGCTGCGCCACCTTGATGACCAGCAGATCCACGATCTGTCGCATCTCGGCCGGCGAGAGAGCCTTGAAGACGACCACGGCATCCACGCGGTTCAGGAATTCGGGCCGGAAGGTCTTCTTCAGCTCGTCCATGATCTTCTCGCGCATCTTGCCGTGCTCTTTCTCTTCCTGGCTGGTGCTCGGCATCGACGGCTGGAAACCCATCGAAGTCGTCGCCTGCTGAAGGTTGGTCACGCCGATGTTCGACGTCATGATCACGATCGTGTTCGCGAAGTTGACCTGCTTGCCTTTCGCGTCGGCGAGCCGGCCGTCCTCCAGGATCTGGAGCAGCATGTTGAAGACTTCGGGGTGCGCCTTCTCGATCTCGTCGAACAGGACCACCGAGTACGGCCGGCGGCGGATCGCCTCGGTCAGCTGACCGCCTTCGTCGTAGCCGACATAGCCGGGCGGTGAACCGACCAGCCGCGCGGTCGAGTGGCGTTCCATGAACTCCGACATGTCGAGGCGGACGATCGCCTCCTCGTTGTCGAAGAGGAAGCGGGCCAGCTGGCGGGCGAGCTCGGTCTTGCCGACGCCGGTGGGCCCGAGGAAGATGAACGAGCCGATGGGCCGCTTCGTGTCCTTGAGGCCGGCGCGTGCCCGCCGCACCGCCTGGGAGACGACCTTGACGGCATCGTCCTGGCCAATCAGACGGGCGTGGATATCCTCCTCCATCCGCATCAGCCGGGTGGTCTCCTCCTCGACGAGGCGCGACACCGGCACGCCGGTCCAGGAGCTGACGATCTCGGCGATGTGCTCCTCGTTGACCTCCGGGACGGTGGCGCCCAGCTTGTCGCGCCACTCCATCTCTTCTTTGACGTACTTGTCCTTGAGCTTCTTCTCCTTATCGCGGAAGGAGGCAGCGGTCTCGTAATCCTGGTTGGCGATCGCCTCTTCTTTCTTGATCTGAAGGTCGCGGATCTCCTTCTGCATCGTCTTGAGATCCGGCGGTGTCGTCGTCAGCTTCATGCGGACGCGGGCCGATGCCTCATCCATCAGGTCGATCGCCTTGTCCGGCAACGAGCGGTCCGACACGTAGCGCACCGACAGCTCGGCCGCCGCTTTGATGGCCTTGTCGGTCACGGTGACGCGGTGATGTTTCTCGTAGAGCGCCTTGACGCCGTGCAGGATCGAGATCGTCTCGATCAGCGACGGCTCGTCGACGAAGACCGGCTGGAAGCGGCGCTCGAGGGCCGCATCCTTCTCGATGTACTTGCGGTACTCGTTGAGGGTGGTGGCGCCGATGCACTGGATCTCGCCGCGCGCGAGAGCGGGCTTGAGGATGTTGGCGGCATCGATCGCGCCTTCCGCCGCGCCCGCACCGACCAGCGTGTGCAGCTCGTCGATGAAGAGCACCACCTCGCGACTGGACCGGATTTCATCAAGGATCTTCTTCAGGCGCTCTTCGAACTCGCCGCGGTACTTGGTGCCGGCGACGAGCGCGCCCATGTCGAGCGTGAGCACGCGCTTGCCACGCAGCGACTCGGGGATGTTGCCGAGTACGATCTGCTGGGCCAGTCCCTCGGCGATCGCGGTCTTGCCGACGCCGGGCTCGCCGATCAGCGCCGGGTTGTTCTTGGTCCGGCGGGACAGGATCTGGACAACCCGCTCAATCTCCGTCTCACGGCCGATCACCGGGTCGAGCGTGTTCTTCGCCGCCAGGTCGGTGAGGTCACGGCAGAACTGGTCGAGCAGCGGCGTCTTGGACGGCTTCTTCGCGGTCGCCGCCTCTTCGTCGAGGCCGCTCTCGTGCAGCAGGCGGTCGATTTCGCCGCGGACCTTCTCGAGGTTCGCGCCCAGGTCCTCGAGGACGTGGGCGGCAATGCCCTCACCCTCGATCAGGAGGCCGAGGAGCAGATGCTCGGTGCCGACGTAGTTGTTGCCCATCCGGCGGGCTTCCTCAAAGGAGATCTCGATGACCTTCTTGACGCGCGAGGTGGGGATGATCTGCTGGATGATGATGCGTTCGTTGCGGCCCAGCACCGACTCGATGGTGGCGCGGACCTTGTTGATCTCGAC
>VBFX01000336.1 GCA_005889395.1 Chloroflexota bacterium | reverse complement strand
AAAGTCGCTCTCGATACGGGGTGAGCATTCGATCGCGACGGGCTCTGTGCCGCAGTTCTGGATGCCGATGCGCTCGTGCAGGCCGCCGTAGATGAAACGACTGCGACGGATGCTCAGACTCTGCTGCGGGATTCGGCGTTTGCCCTCGTCGAGCACCAGTACCGGGTTGACCATCTGAAAAGTGGCGACATAGCTCTCATCGACAGAAGCGGATAGCAGGATCGGCTGTAACCGATTGAGCCGGAACTCATAGGTGGAGACGAAGCGGGTATCAGAAAAGTAGAGGCCGAGCCCTTTACTGTTTGCGGCCGGGATGTCGCCCATCTCATCGGACACCATCATGATCCGGTTCTCTTTCAGAACCACCCGGCCGTCCGACACGGTGCCTATTATAGGTTCGGGTTTTCACCAACCCCCCCATACAGATACACCAAATGTTGACAATCCCCACGCCCGGCTGATGGCGCTGCCCGTAGTGGCGATCGTCGGCCGCCCGAACGTGGGCAAATCCGCCCTGTTCAACCGCATTCTGGGTGAGCGCCGCGCCATCGTTGACCCGATGGCCGGGCTGACCCGCGACCGGCTCTACGCCGAGAGCGAGTGGCGGGGCCGCAAGTTCGTCATTGTCGATACAGCCGGGCTGGTGTTGGGCAAGGATCGCGACGAGATCCCCGCGCAGCGCGAGCTCCGCCGGCGGATGGAGGAGCAGAGTCGCCTCGCCATCGAGGAGGCGGACCTGGTGTTGTTCGTGCTCGATGTGCGCGAGGGTTTGACGGCCGTCGATCGCGACATCGCCGAGCTGCTGCGCAAATCACGAACCCCGGTGCTGGTGGTCGCCAACAAGGCCGATGGCCGCGGCCGTGAGGTGCTGGCGAGCGAGTTTTACGAGCTGGGCATCGGCGACCCATGGGTGATCTCTGCCCTGCATGGGACGGGGAGCGGCGACCTGCTGGACGCGGTGGTGGAGAAGCTGCCGCCGCCGAAGCCGGAGGTGGTCGATGACAAGCTGGCCGGTCGGGTCGCGATTCTGGGGCGACCGAACGTGGGAAAGTCGTCGCTCGTCAATGCGCTGATTGGAGACGCGCGAAGCCTGGTGACGGCGGTACCCGGAACGACACGCGACCCGGTCGACACGACGGTGACGTTTCAGGGCAAGCGCGTGTTGCTGGTCGATACCGCCGGCATCCGCCGCCCCGGCCTGACCCGCGGTGTCGAGCAGTACTCGCTCTTGCGGGGGCTGCGCGCGATGGAACGCGCCGATATCGGGATCGTTGTGATCGATGCGAAAGACGGATTGACGGCGCAGGACGCCCACATCGCGGGGTATGTCGTCGAGGCGGGCCGCGGGCTGGTGCTTGTGCTGAACAAGTGGGACCTCTTGACCCCGGAGGAAAAGGAGGAGAAGGTGTGGCGCCGGAAGGTCAAGGAGGCCTTGAGTTTCGCGCCCTGGGCGCCGATCTCGTATGTCTCGGCGAAGACGGGGCAGCGGGTGGCGCAGCCGCTCGAGGTCGCCCTCAAGGTGGTGGAGGAACGGCGCCGTCGGGTTTCCACACCCGAGCTCAATCGCTGGTTGCGCACGATCTTGGGCAAGCGCGAACCACCGACGCGGAAGGGGAAGCGGCTCAAGGTCTTGTACGCGACGCAGGCCGAGGCGACGACGCCGACGTTTGTGTTTTTCGTCAACGACCCGGAGTTGGTTCACTTTTCCTACCGGCGATACCTGGATAGTCAGCTACGCCAGGCGTTCGGCTTCGGAGGCACGCCGATCCGGCTGGTGTTCAGGAAGCGCGGAGAGGAGACGTAGAATAGGCACCGCGTCGGGGAGTGGCGCAGCCTGGTAGCGCACCTGAATGGGGTTCAGGGGGCCGCAGGTTCAAATCCTGTCTCCCCGATCTACTCTCCGGTTTCCCCGTCCACCGATTCCCGGATGAGATCGGCATGGCCGTTGTGCCGCCCATACTCCTCGATCATGTGCACCAGGATCCAGCGCAGGCTCGGTGCCTCACCGTTCGGCCATGGGCGTGTCCTGCCAGAGGGCGAAGAGTTGCTCGGACGTGTCCTGAGCGGCTGAATGCCATTCCCAATCGGGGTCAGCCTTCCAGTCCACCGTGTCAAACGGTGGCCGCCGGTCATTCCCGTGCAGCCGCTGCGAGAACCAGTAATCCTCCACGTAGGCCAGGTGCTTGAGCATCCCGCCAAGCGTCATCGACGAGGCGCCGACTTTGGCCTGCAGGCCGGCGGCGTCCAGTCCGCGGCACTTCCACGCCAGGGTCGCGCGCTGATAATCGAGGAAGCCCAGAAGCGTGGCGGTTTCGTCCGCCGCGATCGGAGGTTCCGGACGGCCATGATCATCCAATTGGGACATGAGCGGTGAGTATACGGGCGCCTACAGTAGTTATCTAGCTGACAGAGGTGATGGCTGAGTGAAAAGCGACCCGGTGTTTGAGAGCTATCTCGCCAACATCAAGACGAAGACCGGCAAGACACCGGCCGACTTCAAGGCGATCGCAAAGAAGAAGGGCCTCCTGCGACCTGGGGTCAAGGCCGGCGAGATCGTGGCCTGGTTGAAGAAGGACTTCGATCTCGGCCACGGGCATGCGATGGCGATCTACGCCGTGCTCAAGCCCGAGATCGAGAAAGCGAAGTAGACAGCGCTCCTCTACCCCGGCCTCTGGCCGTGCGGGCTCATCCACCACTCGCGGATCGATCGGCACCGGCCCTGGTCGTCGAATCGAATAACAAAGATGTTGTCGAACTCGCGGTCTAGCTCGGCCTTCGAGGCATCCCTAAAGTAGCGGGTCCGTCCGTGGGCCACGGCGAGATCGCCATCGATCGCGATCGGCTCGTAGTGTCCCTCGTAGGTGCCGGGCGCGTCCTTGGGCTCGAGCCAGGAGGCCACGATCGCGAGCCGGCCACGGACCGGTTCCTCGTAGGGGTGGTATTCGTACGTCGCCTCCTCCACGAAGAGATCGCCGATGGCGTCTGGGTCGTAGGTCTCCCACGCCCGAAGGTAGGCGGCAAGCCAGCCGGCGACCTTCTCTTTGGTCAGGGGCACAACGAGGTCGAGTCTAAGCCTGCGGCGCGAACAGGCTCTTCAGGTCGCCCTCGTGGGTGACCAGGAGTTCATGCACCTCGAGGACGTCGTCGGCCGTGATATTCGGCCGCCGCCCAACCGCCCGCGCGTGCAACTCCAGCTGGAGTTCGAACATCGCTCGGCCGTCCTGGGCTTTCATTTGTTGCTTCCTTTGTTATGGTTAGTGATACCGTCGCTGTCACTACACTACGAAATCACAATGTCGCTTGTCAAGTTGGAGAGTACGGCCGTTTGGAAGGTGAACGGCCAGGGTGCCGGCTGGTTTCGGTCTTAAGCCGGGCTGCGGCGCCGTCGAATCGTACGGAATGCCAGGCCGGCCCCGGTCAGGAAAAACAGGCCACCGAGCAGGATCGGTCCAACGGCCAGCGGTAGGAACAGCGGGTTGTCGAGATCGTTCTCGGCGAAGCCGAGGAAGGTCATCAGCAGGATCGAGACCATGCCGAGCGCCGCCCCGCCCAGGAACGCGCCCAACTCGGCGTCGGATGCCGCGGGCAAGCGGGTGCTATAGGTGGGCGCCATCAGCCCGGCGCGGACGCCAAACACAATGAGCGACAGCAAAGTCAGGCCCGAGGCGACGGTGAAGATCACGGCGACCACGATGACGGCGGTGATCTGGTTCGCAGTCAGCCCCCCGAACAGGTTCATCCAGTCGAGCGAGAGCCGCATCGCGGTGAATTCTATCCCGAAGACGCCGGTTTGGTCTCGTCCGGCCTGGACGCCAGGGCGGTCTGGACGATCTTCGCTTCCTGCGCGAGGTGGGCGATCGCATAGCCCTCACTCGGGCTGGCCCGCTCCGGCCGGCCGACGTAGTTGAGCGTCAGATGCTTGGGCAGCTTGGGCTCGAGGCGTCGCTTGACGTGCCAGTAGGCGCCCATGTTCATTGGCTCCTCCTGCACCCACGTCAGCTGCTGTATGTGGGGGTACTTCGCGATCGCCGCCAGCACATCGTCCGTACGGAAGGGCTCGAGCAACTCCATCCGGATGATGGCGAGGTCCTTCGCCTCCGCGCGCAACGGGCTCGCGATCAGGTCGTAATAGACCTTGCCGGTGCAGAGAATGATGCGCCGAACCTCGTCGCG
>VBFX01000333.1:382-2547 GCA_005889395.1 Chloroflexota bacterium | reverse complement strand
CAGCAAGGCTTGCTGCACACCCTCCCCCGAGACGTCGCGCGTGATCGAGGGGTTATCGGACTTCCGTGCGATCTTGTCGATCTCGTCGATATAGATGATGCCGCGCTCGGCGCGGGCGATATCGAAATCGGCAGCCTGGATCAGGCGGAGCAGGATGTTCTCGACGTCCTCGCCCACATAACCGGCCTCGGTCAGTGAGGTGGCGTCGGCTATCGAGAAGGGGACGTCGATGATCTTGGCCAGCGTCTGGGCCAGCAGCGTCTTGCCGCAGCCGGTCGGTCCCACGAGCAGCACGTTCGACTTCTGCAGCTCGACATCGCCCGCCATCTTGCTGTGGGCGATGCGCTTGTAGTGGTTGTAGACGGCGACCGAGAGGACGCGCTTGGCGTGGTCCTGGCCGATGACGTACTGATCGAGCGCTGCGTTGATCGTCTTGGGGTTGGGAATCAGCCCCCCCTTGGTGCGCTTCTGCGAGGTGGTCTTGGTGTCCTCTTCCAGGACCTCCTGGCAGAGGTCGATGCACTGATCGCAGATATAGACGCCCGGACCGGCGACCAGCTTGCGTACCTGGGACTGGTCCTTCCCACAGAAGGAGCAGCGGGTGTGCCGGCGGCGATCCTCGCGTTCGTTCATCGGGATGTCTTCGGCCCTTCGCGTTCTGGTTCGGGGTGCGGCTCCGGCCGGCCGCTGCCGGCGGTGCTGAGCTCGAGGCGGCCATCCTTGGCCGCGGCGGCGACGTCGCCCGGCCGCGCGGTGCTGAGAATGATGTCGTCGATGATGCCGTAACCCTTGGCCTCTTCGGCACTCATGAAGAAGTCGCGCTCGGTGTCACGCTCGATCTTCTCGATGGGCTGGCCGGTGTGCTCCGCCAGGATGTCATTGAGCGTCTTCCGGATCCGGAGGATTTCCTGAGCATGGATCTGGATGTCAGTGGCCTGACCCTGGAATCCACCAGACGGCTGATGGATCAGGATGCGGGTATTGGGCAGGGCGAAGCGCATCCCCTTGGTGCCGCCCGCAAGCAGCACGGTCGCCATGCTGGCGGCCAGCCCCATGCACACGGTGGAGACCCGCGGACTGACGTAGCGCATCGTGTCGTAGATCGCCAGCCCGGCGGTGACGACGCCGCCAGGGCTGTTGATGTAGATGTTGATGTCCTTGTCCGGGTCCTCGGAGGCGAGGAACAGCAGCTGCGCCATGACGACATTGGCTACCTGGTCGTCGATGGGGGTACCGATGAAGATGATGCGGTCCTTGAGGAGCCGGGAGTAGATATCGAAAGCGCGCTCACCACGGTTAGTGGTCTCGATGACCATGGGGATGAGGGCTTCTGGACGCCGGCTGAGCCGTTCGAAATTCATGGCTGGCTCTCCTGTCGTCATTATAGGGTCCAATTCTTACAATCCGGTCTTCCGCGTACTCACTTTTGAATACGCATCAGGTCAGCGTCCTTTCTTCTGCCGCGCCCGCCGCTCTCCCCCCGGCGCCGCTTTCCCCGCACTCTCCAGCTCTTTCGCTTCCGAGGGCGGCTCAATTGTAGCCGAAGATTCCGGGGCCGCCACACTACTCAAATAGTCAATGGTCTTTCGCATCAAAAGCTGGTGCCGGAAGTAGGCTCGCACCGGGTCGGCCGTGCGCAAGTCTCCGTGACGATGACCCGCATGATCCTCCTCGGCGAGCGCGTTGTTGACCGCCTCATCCACCTCGACATCGGAGACTGTCACCCCTTCGCGCTCGGCGACCGTCTCCAGGGCCAGCTCGAGCCGGACCTTCTGCACCGCCTGGGGACGCTGTTCCGCCTTGAGCACGTCGAGGGAGGTGTTGGTGTATTGGAGATAGCGCTCCATCTTCACGCCCTGCTCTTGCAGGCGCGTCTCCAGCTCCCGGATGCGGCGTGACACCTCGCGATCGATGAGGGCCTCCGGCACCTCGGCCTCCATCCGTTCATCCAGGGCTTTGAGCACATCGTTCTCGAAACGCTGCTCGTCCGACTGGTGGGCCGCCTCCTGCAGCTCGTCGTGGACCTCCTGCCGGAGCTCCTCGAACGTCGCGCCACGTCCGACCTGCTTCGCCAGCTCGTCATCCAGCGGCGGCAGGCGGCGTTCCTTGATCGACTTCACGGTGATGCGAAACGCGACGTGCTGGCCGGCCAGATCTTTCTTGGG
>VBFX01000333.1:0-361 GCA_005889395.1 Chloroflexota bacterium | reverse complement strand
TCCTTGTCGACCTCGAGCTGGGCGTCGGTCTCGCTTTCGCCGACCAGGACGGCGCCGGATTTGATGATGTGTGTATCGACCGTAAGAAAATCGCCGGCCTGCACCGGACGCTCGGCCGCGTGCAGCTCGGCGAAGCGCAAGCGCAACCGCTCGAGCGCCTCCTCGACCTCCTTGTCGCCGATCTCACTATGTGGGCGCGGCACGCTGATGTCCTTGTAGTCCTTGAGCGTGATCTCGGGCTTGATCGAAACCGTCGCGGTAAAGCGCATCGGCTGGCCGCGCTCGAACTGCTGCACCTCGACGCGCGGCACATCGATCGGATCGAGGGCGGCTTCGTCGAGCGCCGAGTTGTAGGCGGTCG
>VBFX01000169.1:8068-16196 GCA_005889395.1 Chloroflexota bacterium | reverse complement strand
CCCGAAAGCGTCCGTCAGGCGATCTCCATGGGAGCCGTGCGCCTGGGGCACGGCGTTCGAGCCCAGGAAGATGGGGACGTCATCGCGATGATCAAGGAGAGCGGCGTGCAGCTGGATACGGCGCCGACGAGCAATGCGCAGACGAAGGCCGTTCGGCGGCTCCAAGATCATCCCCTCAGGCGCTTTTACGAGCAGGGGATCAAAGTCACGATCAGCACGGACTCACGGACGGTCTCTGACGTCACCTTGACACAGGAATATCAGACGGTCACCCGGGTCCTGGGCTGCACGCGCGAACAGATATCTGCGATGAACCTGCAGGCCCTCGAGGGGGGCTTCAGCGATGAAGTGACACGGGCCCGGCTCCGCCACGAGTTCGTCGATGCGGCGGCGAAGCTGCGTCCGCCGGCGCCGGCGGGCTAGACCCCGGGCGGGATGGCTTCCGGCGGCGTGATCGTGCCGTTGCGGATCTTGGTTTTTAGATCCAACACCTGGTTGATGATGTCTTGCGGAACGACGCTGCTCGGCGTGCTGAATCCGGTGGCATCCTCCTGCAGCGAGAACACCTGCTTGCCCGACTTGAACTGACCATTTTCCATCTTCTGGATCGTCAACGCGACGGCGCGGTCGACGCGCTTCAACGCGCTCGTAATCACCGCGGGACTCACGTAGGCCAGGTCGTTATCCGAGCCGATGGCATATCCGGCAGCGTCGTAGGCCGCATCGATATAGCCGGAGGCGCAGCGACCCGTGACTTCGAACAACATGTCGGCGCCGGCGGAGATCTGCGTGATGCCCAGCTGCTTACAAAACGCCGTGTCCTGCGAGTCTGAGTACGCGATCTTGAAGATCACGTTCGGGTCGGCGTCACGAGCCCCGGCGACGAAGCCCGCAATATATGGATCGACACCCGGTCCATGATTGGAGCCGAGGACTCCCAGGACGTTGTGGGTGGCGCTGCCAATTTTTTGCTTTTCCATCAGGCCCGCAAGGGCGCCGACCAGGTAGGCAGGCTCCTGCTGCTTGAACAAGAGATCCGTCACGTTCGGCATGGCGGCTTCCTGGCCGTTGTCGTCGATGGGCGCCGCGTCGACCAGGGCAAATCGTTGATCTCCATGGAGCTGCGCCGCGCGCCACACCGCCGTCGCCATGTCCGGCGATATGGCAATGACGAGATCTGGCTTGGTGGCAACGCAGCGCTGCAGGCTGGCGAGATAATCGCTCGGCGACCTGGAGGCCACGACCTGGACGCCGGCCCCGGCGCCGCGGGCTCCATCGGCGGCCAGCTGGTTGAACGTGTGCGGCGCGGGTCCCTCGCTGTTGCTGGCGATGCAGACGTGCGTCCGGGCCGTGTCGGGGGCTGCGCTCGGACCGCAGGCGGCGAGCACCAGGGCCAGCAAGAGCACACAGGCGCGACGAGACACGATTCAGGACGCCCGGGCCGGCGCGCCGATTCGCTCGATCGCGTCGACCATGAGATCCCAAAAGCGATCGACGTCCAGCTTGGTCGCCACCTGGGCATTCGTCGGGCCCAAGCGCCCAGAAAAGTCCGTCACGGTCATGCCGGAGCTAAATTCGCCACGCGTCTCGACCGCGACGAAGGCGTCGACGCAGTGCATGACTGTGGGATCGATAACGCGGGCGACGGCGCATGGATCATGGACCGGTGGCGAGTCGAAGCCAGAATTGCGCCGGTACGTCTCGCGGAAGAATTCCATGAGCTGCACGGCGACCCGGGAAACCGGCGTGCCGAGACCGGAGATCCGTTGGAGAACGGCGGGAGTCGCCAGCGCCTGGTGTGTCAGATCGAGGCCGACCATCGTCAGCGGCCAGCCCGCCATGAAAACGATCGCGGCGGCCTCAGGGTCGACGTAAATATTAAATTCAGCGGCGGGTGTCGTATTGCCTCGGGTGTAGGCGCCGCCCATAAGAATTATTTCTTGGACTTTCTCGACGATCCGCGGGTCTTTACGAACCGCCATGGCGATGTTCGTCAAGGGCCCCGTGGGCACCAGCGTGATGTCGCCACTGGACTGCATCAAGAGCTCGATGATCATCTCGACGGCGTGCCGCGGGTCGAGAGGCACGGTCGGCTCGCCGAACGACGGGCCGTCGAGCCCCGACTCGCCGTGAATATACCCAGCCGTCTTGAGCTCGCGGGTCAACGGCCGGTCGCAGCCGGCCGCGACGGGGACGTTATCGATCCCGGCGATGGTAGCGACGCGGCGGGCGTTGAGGCTGGTCTTGTCGAGGGTCTGGTTCCCCGCCACGGTCGTGATGGCGACGAGCTCGATCTCCGGGTTGCCGTGAGCGAGCAAGATCGCCATGGCGTCATCGTGGCCGGGATCGCAATCCAGGATTATCTTTCTAGGCATTTACTGGTCAGAGAATGACAGGTCGAGGCCAAAAAGCCGATGAATGTCTTTCAAGTGGGGCAGGGCGACCTGAGCCCCGAGCGAGGTCGTCGCGGCGGCGCCCGCGGCGTTGGCGAATCGCATCGCGGCTTGCACCGGCAGGCCATTGGCAAGGCCAACGGCGAGCGCGCCCACGAACGCGTCGCCAGCCCCGGTCGCATCGATGGACTTGACGTGAAATGGCTCGACGCGGTGGACGCCGGTCTCGTCGCAGTAGACGCTGCCTGCCGGCCCCAGCGTGACGATCGCGATCCGCGGGCCAATGGCATGGAGCGCCTGCACCATGGCCTCCGGCGAAGCCTCGTTGACAAGGTCTCTGTCGAGTCGCTGGGCCGGGGCGGCATTGAGTAGGACGCGTCCTCCGGCGCGGCGGGCGGCCACGGCCGCCGGCGTGATGACCGCCATTGGGATCTCGAGCTGCATGACGAGCACATCGCCCGACTGAAGCTTGGCCACCGCGCGATCAATATCAAACTTGTCGAGCCTGCCGTTGGCGCCCGGCACGACGGCGATCATGTTTTGGCCCTCAGGGCCAACAAAGATCAATGCCACGCCGGTGGCCGCAGAATTATCCGGCTCGACGCCGGATGCATCGACACCGTTGGCCGTGAGATTCTCGACGAGCCCTGGGGCAAAGTCATCGGCGCCGATCCGACCGACCATCGCGGCTCGGCCACCGAGGCGGGCCGCGGCGACCGCCTGGTTCGCGCCCTTGCCACCCGGGTAGCGGCCGAGCCGCTCGCCGAGAACCGTCTCGCCGGGCTGGGGCAAGTGTGGCATGGTCACGACCAGGTCCATGTTCAGGCTGCCCAGCACGAGAATTCTGGCCAGTGATTCGACCGGCGACAGAGCCTATGCCTTCCGGTAGGGCTTGCCGTCGGCCGCTGGGGCCACCGCGCGCCCCATGGCACCGGCGACGACAATGATCGTCAATAAATACGGCAGCATGCCCAGGAACTGAAATGGGATGTGCACGCCGGTGATCTGGATCCGGCCGCTGAGCGCCTCGGCGCCGGCAAACAGGAGACACGCGTAAAAAGCGCCCAGGGGCTTCCATTTGCCGAAGATCATCGCGGCGAGCGCGATGAACCCCCGGCCGCCGGTCATGTTGGGCAGAAACTGGCCAATTTGCTGTAGCGAAAAATAGGCGCCGCCCAGCCCGGCCAGACCGCCGCTGAGAATCACGGCGACGTAGCGCACCAGGTAGACGTTTATCCCGACCGTATCGGCGGCCAGCGGATGCTCGCCGACGGCCCGAGTTCGTAGCCCCCAGACCGTGTAGAAGAGCAAGAACTGAATCAGCACGATCGCCAGGAGCATGGCGAACGTAATCGGCTGATGGATGAATAAAATCGGCCCGATGACCGGAATCTTGGACAGCAACGGGATCTCCCAGGTCGGCAAGACGCCGGGTCCCGCTACGGAAGCTTCTTGCAGAAAGCCTTTGAAGAAGACCCCGGTGATACCGAGCGCCAAAATATTTATCACGAAGCCGCTCACGATCTGGTCGACCATCAAGCTGATCGAGAGCGCGGCGTGCAGGGTGGCGATCAGGACGCCGGTCAAGACTCCGGCGAGCACGCCGAGCCAGAGATTGTGGGTCTGGAACGCGACGACGTAGCCGGTGAAGGCGCTCATCAGCATCATGCCTTCGAGGGCGATGTTCACGACGCCGGAGCGTTCGCTGACGACGCCGCCCAGGGCAGCCAACGTCAAGGGCGTGGCTTCGTTCAACGTCGCGGCAAGGAGCCCGATGATGACGTCTATAGCACGCCCTCTTCACTGGCGATCTTGATGGCGGGCGCCGGCGCACGCCGGAGACGAAAAATCCATTGGAAGAGCACCGGGGCGGCGATAAACATGATCACCGTGGCCTGGACGACGGAGATGACATCGGCCGACACCTGCGTTTGGAATTGCATGAAGCGCGAACCACTGCTCAGTGCGCCGAAGAGAAAGGCGGCCGGCAGTATCGCCCACGGGTTGCTCCTGGCCAGCAGCGCGACGGCGATGGCGTCGAAGCCATATCCTGTCGAGAAGCTCGGCGGCATGTAGTGTGAGACGCCGAGAAC
Source organism: Chloroflexota bacterium (assembly GCA_005889395.1). GTDB lineage: Bacteria > Chloroflexota > Dormibacteria > CF-121 > CF-121 > CF-13. The sequence goes on along the minus strand of VBFX01000169.1, from coordinate 11,710 downwards.
TTCGTCGGCGCCGGCGATACCGGCGAGCCCTCCCGAGAGGCCCATGGTGGCGAGCAGCGTCCATGCCACGGAGATTCCGGCCGCGCGGGCCGCCGTCGGGCTGAAGCCGACGGTGCGAATTCTAAAGCCGATCGTCGTTCGGTCCAGTAAGAACCAGACGATCGGAATGGCGAGAAGCGCGAGCAGGAGTCCGGCATGAAGGCGAGTACCCGAGGCCAGGATTGGTAATTGCGCGGCCGGATCGATATACGGCGTCCGCGGCGCCGACGAGGATTTATCGACCATGGGGCCGTTGTTGATCAGGAAATTCACGAGGGCAAAGGCGACGTAGTTCAGCATGATCGTGGTAATGACTTCATGGGCGCCGAAACGTGCTTTGAGAATGCCCGGGACGGCGGCCCAGAGAAAACCGCCAAGAATTCCCGCCAAGAGGGCGAGTAACACGTGCACAATGGTGGGCAGTTCGTGCAGGCTGTAGCCGATGAAGACGCCGAAGAGCGCGCCGATGTAGAACTGGCCCTCGGCCCCGATGTTGAAGAGACCGGCGCGAAAACCCAGGCCGACGCCGAGCCCGAGAAAGATATAGGGCGTCGTCGCGACCAGGGTCTCGGGCAGCGCCCGTGGATTGATAAAAGCGCCCTGGAACAGGGCATAGAAAGATTGCCAGGGATCGGAGCCGCTGAGGGCGACGGCCAGGCCGGCGACGACGAATCCGGCGACGACCGACATGACAGGAAGTAATACGGCGGCCACGACGGCGCGAGAACGGGGATTCATGATCAGGCTGCTCCGGCCATCATCAAGCCGATACGCTCCCGCTCGGCATCCTTGCCTTCGAGCACGCCGACGATCTGGCCTCGGTACATGACGGCCACACGGTCGGCCAGCGACAGAACCTCGTCCAGCTCGGACGACACGAGCAGCACGCCGAGGCCGGCATCGCGCTGCGTAACGATCTGTTTGTGTATAAATTCGATCGAGCCGACGTCGAGGCCGCGCGTCGGCTGGCTGGCAATCAGGACTTTCGGGTTACGTCCGAGCTCGCGGGCGGCGACGACTTTCTGTTGATTCCCACCACTGAGCGATCCCACCGGCTGCCCCGGAGACCCGGCCCGAATATCAAAGGACTTGATCAGTTTCTTGGCATACGACCAGACGGCGCTGAGTTGCCGAACGATCCCAGATGCAAAAGGCCGACGATCGTACGTCGCGAGCACCAGGTTGTCGGCGATCGAGAGCTCCATAACGATGCCCATGCGGTGCCGATCGGCCGGTATATGGCCGACGCCAAGCGAGATAAACGTCCGCGCCGAGGTTCGCGTCACATCGCGACCATTGAGCAAGATGGTTCCTGACCGCGGCTGGCGGAGTCCGACCAGAGCTTCGACCAGCTCATTCTGGCCGTTGCCTTCAACACCGGCGATGCCGACGATCTCGCCCGAACGGACCTCGAGCTCGATGCCGTTGACCGCCGTGTGGCGGCGGTCGTCCTCGACGACGAGCTGCTGGAGCTCCATGACAGGTTTACCCGGACGCGCCGGACGCTTGTCGACCTGCAGCATGACCGGCCGTCCGACCATCAAGCGAGCCAGGTCCGCGGGACTCGATTCGCGAGGCGTCGTGGTGGCGACGACTTTGCCATGGCGCATCACGGTGATCCGGTCGGATATATCGATCACTTCGCCGAGCTTGTGCGTGATGAAAATAATCGCCTTGCCTTCTTTGGCGAGGCTGCGCAGGATTTCGAAGAGACCCTGGGCCTCCTGCGGGGTCAGAACAGCCGTGGGCTCATCCATGATCAGCAGCCGCGCGCCGCGATAGAGCGTTTTCAGGATCTCGACTCGCTGCTGCATGCCGACGGAAAGATTCGCGACCCGGGCCGCGGGGTCGACCTCCAGCCGATATCGATTCGCCAGCGCGCTGACCTGCTGGCGTGCCTTGGCGACATCCACGGTGCTGAGGGGGCCGACGGTCTCGTGGCCAAGGATGATGTTCTCGGCGACGGTCAATGGAGGAATCAGCATGAAATGCTGGTGCACCATGCCGATGCCGAGCCGGATCGCGTCCGTCGGGCCATGGATCGCGGCCGGGTTGCCGTCGAAGACGATCTCGCCGCCGTCGGCGCGGACCAGACCGTAGACGACGTTCATCAGCGTCGTCTTTCCGGCCCCGTTCTCTCCCAGAAGCGCGTGGACCTGGCCCCACTCGATGACCAGGTCCACGTTGTCATTCGCCCGGAGCTCTCCGAAGGACTTGACGATCCCGCGAAGCTCCAGCGCCGGCGACGCGCTTACGAGTATTTGGTGAGCCCCTCCGCCCCTGTGCTCAGGGTTCCGTTCTTGATTTTGGTCGTGATGTCGAGGAGCTTGGCCTTGATGTCCGCCGAGACTTTCGAGTCCCATTGGTGGTAGGGAGCCAGCCCGACACCGTCGTTCTTCAGGTCGAACGTGAGGACGCCGCCGCTCGGCCACTGGTTCTTGACGGCGTTCGTGATGATGGTCTTGACGGCGACGGAGATGTGCTTCTCCGAGCTGGTGACCAGGCAGGGATCGACATCCGGGTAGGTGAAGTACTGGTCAACGTCAACGCCGATGCAGGGCTTGTTGGCTTCTTTGGCGGCGAGCAGTGCGCCGTTGCCGGTCTGAAAGACGCCGTCGACCTTGATGCTGGGATTGATGTACTTCGCGCCGTTTTCATAGCCTTTACGGAACTGGACGACCGCCGGGACGTCGAGCCCGTAGACACCGCCGACGTGGTTGGTCTTCGACATCAGCGCGGCGAGGGCACCAACGAGGAACGCCCCCTGGTCCTGCTTGAAGAGCAGCCCGGTGAAGTTCGTCGGTGCGGTTGGATCGGTGAAGTCCGCGGAGTCGACGATGGTGAACTTCACGTTCGGGTTGGCCTTGGCCGCTTTCAGCGTGTCGTCTCCGAGCAAGAACCCGGCGGCGACGACCATGTCGTATTTCTGGTCGACGAATTGCTGGATGTTCGGGGTGTAGTCGGTCGGCTGCTTCGACTCCAGGAACTTGGCTTGCACGCACAGGCTCGAGTCGGCCGCCGCGTCCTGGACGCCCTTCCAGCCGGCGTCGTTGAAGCCCTTGTCGCCGAGCTTCCCGATGTCGGTGACGAACCCCACCTTGAAGGTCTTCGAACAGCTGGACGCCGCCTGGCTCGTTCCGCAGCTCGCCAGGACCATGGCCGCGAGCACTGCCAGCGGGATAAGAATCTTCCGCACGCGCTTCCCCTCCTTTTTGTCTCCAATGCCGGCCAGGGCCCGCAGAGGTTTTCCCGACGGCTATTCTTTCACGATCACGGCCGGTTTGCCAGCAGCCTAAGAATCGCTAATGTCTGGCCATGACGTCCCGGATTGACTGGGTCCGCGGCAGCTGCCGGTTGCTTCTGGGCATCGCCGAGGAGTTCGCGGCGACGCTGCCTTTTTCCGGCCTGACGATCGGCACGGGGATCCACCTGGAGCCCAAAACCGTCGCCCTGCTGTTGACACTGAAGGCCGGTGGTGCCCGGGTCGTCTCGACCGGAAATCTCAACAGCACCCAGCCTGATGCGGTCGAATATCTGCGGGGCAACGGCGTCGACGTCATCGGCGATCGCACCACGGACGAGCGCGAACATGACGAATATCTT
>VBFX01000169.1:0-8060 GCA_005889395.1 Chloroflexota bacterium | reverse complement strand
TCGGGCCGCAGGCGACTGACCGAGCTGCGGTTGCGGCTGAGGCGGCCCATCCTGGTGATCAACGACAGTCCGATCAAACAGTTCGCGGAAAACCGCCACGCGGTCGGCCAGAGTGTCGTGGAATCGTTCCTGAGAATTACGAACCGGGCGACGAACGGGCGAAACGTCCTGGTCTTCGGCTATGGCTCAGTCGGCAGGGGCATCGCCGCCAGCTTTCGCAACGCCTTCGCCTCGGTCGCCGTTGTCGAGCCCGATCCCGTGCTCAGGTTGGAGGCCAACTTCGACGGTTTCCAGGTGCCGGACCGCGCCGCGGGGCTGCGCCATGCCGACGTCGTCATCACCGCCACCGGCGCCCAGGACGTCATTACCGCGGCAGACCTCGATATTCTTCGTCATCGGGTTGTCTTGATCAACGCCGGTCACTTCCCGGCAGAGATCGCGGTCGACCGGATCATCGCCGATCCACGGGTCACCGGACGCCGCGACGGTCCCGAGGGCATCACGACGCTAAGACTTACAGACGGGCGAGAGATCCATGTGCTGACTGAAGGGCACATGGTCAACCTGGGTGGGCCGAGGCCACTGGGGAATTCCATCGAGTCCATGGACCTGGGCTTCGCGCTTCAGGCCAGGTGCCTGGAGGCCATCGCGCGCGGCCGCACGAGCCCCGACGATGTGGTGATCCCGGTCCCGGCCTGGATCAACGCGCTCGTGGCCGAGGCGTTCCTGGAGCAATACCTGGGCTGAGCCTTACGGGCTCATCGAGATCGATCCTGCGGCCAGCAGGTCCGCGATTGTCAGGACGCGTTCCGCAACGTCGGACGTGAGCGCGGGATCGTTGCGCAGGCTCAGCCCCACGGCGCCCTGCCCGATATCCAGTGTCTGCACGCCGCCTTGCCAAACTCCGGCGATCGCGTCGGCGACGGCCATCCGGACGCCACGCTCAACGAATTTCACACTGGTGGCGATCACGCACGACGGATCGTTCGATGCCACGAGATCTTCGTTGATGCAGGCAACGCCGGATTGCGCGGCGGCAAGCAGGGCACCCTGCCCCGTCGTTCCGCCGGCGCCAAAGATCACGTCGGCATGCTCGCGAACGAAGGCTCGCGCCTGGCCGGCGCCCCAGTCCGGGTCGGCATAGGGCGCGCTCCCGGCCGGCTGGTAGGCGCCGAGCACGCGCACGCCCGGCCTGACGTAGCGCGCGCCCTGCTCGAAGCCCAGCCGGTTGGCTCGATCCATCGGGCCATCGGGGCCATACACACCGGCGACGACACCGGTCCGCGTCACGATCGCGGCCAGCGCGCCAGCCAGGAACGCCGCCTGGTCCGACCGAAACGTCAGCACCGCCAGGTTCTTTACGTCCGGCGGCGTGACGATCGGATCGACGAGCACGAAGTGCGTCGCCGGATTGGCCCGGGCGATCTCGACAACAGCGTCCGTCAACAGAAAGCTGCCGGCGATCACGAGATCATGACCGGCGTATGCCTGCAGCGTCCGCCGGTACTCGGACGGACGCGCCGGCAGTGCCAGGTCCGCGCGGGCGCAGGCGAGCGTAGCGACGGCTTGATCGACGCCGCGCCATCCGGCGGCATCGACGGACGATCGCAAGCCGGCGACGTCGGCCACGAAGGCAACACGAAACGTTGTGGCGCAGGATGGCCGGCTGCTCGGAGACGTCTCCGATCGGGGGTGGGACCCACTGGCACCGGCCTGGACCAGGAGCAAAAGAGAGACGACGAGAACCAGGACGCTGGCGGTCAGGTACCGAAGAGGCGATCGCCGTAGTCGCCGAGGCCGGGCAGGATGTACTTCTGGGCGTTCAGCTCCCGGTCCTGTGCTGCCGTGAAGATCTTGACGTCCGGGTGCGCTGCCTGCAGCGCCTGGATCCCCTCGGGAGCGGCCACGACGCACACTAGGCGAACGCTCGCCGGACGGTATTCCTTCATGATCTCAACGGCCTTGGTAGCCGTCCCACCGGTGGCCAGCATCGGGTCGAGGATCATGACGGCCTTGCCGGCGATATCGGGCGGCAGTTTGACGTAGTAGCGAGAGGCGATTGCCGTTCGCTCGTCACGCTCGAGGCCGATGTATCCCACGGTCACGTGCGGCAGGAGCTCGAGCACCGGACCCACCAGGCCAAGGCCGGCCCGCAGAATGGGCACGGCGACGACCCGGTCGCCGATCGCGTGACCTTGCGTTTTCTCGAGGGGCGTATCGATGCTGAAGTCGCGGGTCCGGAGGTCGCGGGTCGCCTCGTAGAGCAGCAGCGTGATGATCTTGTCCGAGGCTTCGCGGAACTCGTCGGGTGTCGTGTCCCGGTCGCGCAGGCGCGTCAGGTAGTGCGCAACCAGTGGGTGCTCGATCACATGCAGGGTCATTTGGCCCCCCTGCGAACCGTCGGGCGTAACCCGTCGGGGAGCGTGGCGAGACCGGGCGCCGCCATTCGCCCCTCGGCCAGGAGCGCCTTGACGCGCGCGATGTTCGAGTCCGACCAGTTGCTGTTTGGTAGGCGTGGCGTGAAGCGGGCCGCGTAGCTGTCGTCGTCGATCGATTTGGTCTGGCCGTCGATCCAGCCGTAGGCAAGGCCCTCGAGGACCGACTCTTCGTAACTGATGCCTGCCTTGCCGGAGGCCTTCTTGTAATAGACCAGCCAGATCTCCCTGGTGTCGGCGTGATGCCTGGCGAGCCAGCGTCGCCACTCGAGGCGACGACGGACTGTCAGCGTCGTGCCGATCTCCATTCAGGCCTTGAGCGGCGCCAGCTGACGGGCCCCGGCAAGTGCCACCCGAAACATCGGCGTCAGGTCGAGCGCGGCGACGCGCGCCGGGTCGATGGCCTCTTCACCGGGTTCGTTGACCACGGTCAGGACGGAGCCGCCACGGAGATTCCGCAGGGCGCAGATGACGAAGATCGTGGACGTCTCCATGTCGTTGCACAGCACCCGCGCCCTCTGCCAGACGCTGAGCGCACCTTCGAGCTCCTGGCGGCGCGGCATGCGAGCCGCAGCAAGATCCGGATAGAGCGCATCGTGGCTGCGCACGATACCGGCGTGTGCAGGCTGGTTCGCGGCGCGGGCGGCGGCGAGCATGGCGCCAACCAGCTCGAAGTCGGCTACGGCGGGATAGCTCATCGGCACATAGCTGGGCGTCGTGCCCTCATCGCGCACGGCGGCCGTGGCGATGACAAGGTCGCTGAAATGCACGTCTTTCTGGATCGACCCCGTGGTACCGACGCGGATGAACGTCGTCGCCCCGATGGCGGCCAACTCTTCGACGGCAATCGCCGTGGAAGGCGAACCGATGCCGGTCGAGCAAACCGAGACGGCGCGGCCGTCGAGCGACCCGGTGTAGGTCGTGTACTCGCGGTTGCGCGCAACCAACCGGGGGCTGTCCAGCAGCCGGGCGATCGGCTCCACCCGACCGGGATCGCCGGGCAGGAGCACGACCTCGCCGACGTCGCCAGGTTTGCAGCGGATGTGATACTGCAAATCCCCCATAGCCGACGTGAGTTTAGCGCGACACCCTACCCGGGAGATTTGTTGGCCTATTGGCTCCAGGCGTCGCTTGAGGCGACGTAGGTCTCGCCCAGAAAGACCCGCAGCAGCGGCGAGTTGATCGGCTGGCGGTAGGTGACGGTCACGTGGACCGGGGTATGCCCGCCGCGCTCCACCAGACTCGACGGCGAGACCGAGACGCTGACGAGGTTGGGATCGACGCCACCGAGGTTCTCCAGCACGGTCGTGCACACGGCGGCATCGGCGTAGGCCTTCGGTTGTGCCAGGCCGCCCGTCACCGCCCAGCAGGGCACCTTGTCACTGGCGGCTTCCAGACTGCTGGCCCCGACGTAGGCGGCTTCCTGGGCAGCGTGGCTGACTTTTAGCGCATCGAGGCCAAGGCCAAAGAACTGCACGGCCACGACGCCGGACGCGAACAGAAAGGCGACGACCATGGCGAACTCCGCACCCACCTGCCCGCGCTGGCCCACGAAGCCAGCATCGGTCCAGCGTGTTGCGTCGGGCGTTACGTGTCGAGTCGTTCGATCCGAGACGCCGTGACGCGTCTCAGCAACAGCCGTCGCCGCGGCGCCGACGCCGCCACCAGAAAGGCGGCCGCAACGCGGGCCGTAACCTGCTGAGCGGCCTCCTCAGTTCGGGCGTGGACGGTAGCCAGCGACTCGCCCGCCTGGACCCGGTCACCGACTTTCTTGTGCAGGACCACGCCAACGGAAAGATCAATGGCGGCGTCTTTTCGGTCGCGGCCGGCCCCCAGCGATTTCGCCCCGAGCGCGATTTCCAGGGCGTCGATTGACCCGACCTGGCCGGAGGCGCCCGCCGGAACCGGGCGCTGGACGGGAGCCCTCGGAAGCCGGTCGAGATCGCCGACGACGGAGCCATCGCCGGATTGCGCATCGATGAGTTGCACGAACTTGCGTAACGCGGTCCCGTCGGTCAGCAGGCGCCCCAGGTCCGTCGCCGGCGCGCCGGCTAAGCGCAGCATCTCGGCGCCCAGCCGGAGACTCAACGCCTCCAGGTCCGGCGGGCCATGTCCGGAGAGCGTCTCGATCGCCTCGCGGACCTCGAGCGCGTTGCCCACGGCGCGGCCGAGCGGCTGCTCCATGTCGGTGACGTAGGCGACGGTCTCGCGTCCGGCCCTGGTCCCAATCGCCACCAGCGCCCGTGCCAGCGCCTCGGCCTCGTCGAGCGTCGCGACGAAGGCGCCGCGGCCGCACTTGACGTCGAGCACGATGGCGTCGGCGCCGGCGGCGAGCTTCTTGCTCATCACGCTGCTCGCGATCAAGGGCACGGAGTCGACCGTGGCCGTGGCGTCGCGCAGGGCATAGAAGACTTTGTCCGCGGGAACCATGTCGGACGTCTGTCCGGCGATGGCGATGCCGATACGGCGGACCTGATCGATGAACTCGTCGATGCCCAGGTCGACGTCGAAGCCCGGGATGGACTCCAGCTTGTCAAGCGTGCCGCCACTGTGACCAAGGGCGCGTCCCGATAGCTTCGCCACCGGGATGCCGGCGGCGGCGACCAGCGGCGCCACCACCAGCGTGGCCTTGTCGCCGACGCCGCCGGTGGAGTGCTTGTCGACTTTACGGCCCGCTATCGACGACAGATCGAGCTGGCGTCCGCTGCCGGCCATGGCCAGCGTGAGCGCCTTGGTTTCCTGATCCGTCATGCCCTTGAGCCGAACCGCCATCAGCCAGGCCGATATCTGGTAGTCCGGGATCGACCCGTCGGTGGCACCGCGCACCATGAACTCGATGGCCTCGTCGGAGAGGGCCCGGCCATCGCGCTTATCTCGGATGACGTCGATCGCCGTCAATGGCCTCTAATCATGCCGGATGTGCGCTGAGCCGCCGCGCTATTTCACCAGGTAGGAGTTCACGCCGGGGGCCGGGGCAAACTTTGAGTTGAACTGGACGAGCAGGGCTGGGTGCCCGGGGGTATAACCGGGGCAGCCTGGCGTTCCCATGCTGTTCCCCAGCACGTTGCCGCCGTTCACCTGAAGGAAGGCGCCAATGAACTCACCGTTGATCGCGTACTGCCCAGTCGAGTTGGCGTCCGTCGCCGCGGTATTGTGCGGACCGAGGGCGACGCCGGTCAAGGTCATGGATCCCGAGGGATCAGCGTCAAAGACCGTTCCCCACACCTGGAACCGTGGAACGTTCGAAGCGCTGGCATCGAATGCCTCATTCCACACGACGCCGTTGTTGCCGTTCGTGCTGCTGATATAGAAGGCGATGTTGGTGCTGCCGGTCGGGACGAAGTGGGGGGCCACGAAGAAGACGCTCCCATCATTGGGCAGATCCGAGTTGTTCGCCGAGAAGGTGCCACCCTGGTCGAAGATGAACTCGACCCCGTTCGTGCCATCGGATGCGGGCGGCAGGTCGGTGGCGCCGATCGAGGGCGATCCCACGAAGTGGGGAAGACCAGTCGAGGTGTTCGAGACGTAACCACCCGTAATTGCCATGTTTGCCCCGGATGTCAAGTAGTACACGCCGTTGAGGAAAACGTAGACACTATTGCTGCCATTGTCCCCGGCGGCCGGGATGACAATCGACGATGTGTAGCGTCCCGGAGTGAACACGTAGACCCATTTCGAGGTGCTCGAGTTCGTAATGGTCACGCCGTTGACCAATCCGGAAGTTCCGGGTGCGATCTTCGCCTTGTTCGCGGGATTGACCACGGTGGTGATCTGGGACATGTCGGGAATGAGGTAGTCAGGTTCGGCCTCCTGCCCGGTACCGAAATTGACCGGACTGTTCCAGAAGGTGAAGAGGGAATGGTTGTCGCTGGCCGCGTTGACGGTGAGCTCGCCATTGATGTTGAGCGCCACCCGATTCGGGTTGGGGACGTGGAACTTGGCGTTACTGACCGTGAGGCCCTCGATGCTGGCCAGGCAGACGTCGGCGCCATCCTGGCCGTCGTCGACTTGCGCATAGCCGTTCTGGTCGTTCTGGATGGTGTTGCCACTGCCCCCGCTGGTGTAAGCGAAGAGGGCGTAGGTCTTGGCGTTGGTTCCGGCTTCTGCCGTGGCCGTTGCCAGGATCGCGATCTGGCTGAAGCCGAGCACCTGGACGAAGGTCGCGGTTGCGTTAAAGCTGACCGTGACCTGGACCTGTTTGTTGCTATATCCCGTCGGGGCCACTGCGGTGACGGTGTACCCGCCCTGCGTGTCGGTCACCGTGCGGTTGACTGGCGCCGTGTAGAACGACGAGTTCGGATCGTTGTTGGCGGGGTTCTGGTTGAAGACCGCGAACGTATCGTCCATCGCATAGTAAAGGGCGTAGTTCGGCTGCCCGTTCGGGTTGGCCACGGTTCCCACCAGGCTCTGAGCGCCGGCGAGTGCACCCGAGTCGACCGCATCCTGCATTAGCCGGCGCTGGAAGTAGAGGCGGCCGGCGTCGATCGCCAGTGCCAGCATTCCGCAGATCGCGACCATGGCCAGCGCCATGACGACGATCGCCTGGCCTGCGCCTCGGCGGCGGATCTTGATGAGCACCTCAGTACTCCGCCCGCATCGACGACCCCGCCTGCAAGATCAATGAGGGGCCGGTCAGATCCGAGATCAGGGCCGTCATCGGGGCAAACCGGTACGTCACTCGCACGGTGACCTGTGGATTTCCCGTCGTGCGGTTCGGCGAGATCCAGATGTAGCCGGTATTCGGGGCGGTCACCGGGGGGATCGATGGAAACGTGCACGGTATCGGGTTCGACAGGCATGGGTCTTCCGTGAGCACCATGCCACCGCCACCGATCTTCGCTAGGGTGGCGTTGATGATCACGCTGTCGGGCGGCGTGCTCGCGTAGTTGCTGCGTAGCACGAGTTGCCGGGCGCCCTCATGGGCGGCCTCAGCGATGTTGATGTAGACGGAGATCGCCCGCCCGAAGTCAAAGATGCCCATCACCATGAGAAACAGGAGGCCGGCGAGAAGGGCGAACTCGACCATCGCTTGACCCCCTGACTTGTGCCGACGCTGCAGACCGCGCATCAGTAGTTCGTCCTCATTTGGACCGACACGCTCATGTGCACGGGGTTGCCGACGAGTTGCTGCATCAGCGGTGTGAAGAGCTGGAAGTCGTACTTGACGTTGACCGTGACGTAGTAGTTGACGGGGTTCTGGCCCACCCAGTTGTCGACGCGGTTGCTCGCATCGGGGCAGCCGGCCGTGGACATGCTCGAGTCGTGGGGCGGGCAGATGGTTATGGCCGTCGGCGCGAGTGTGATGCCGCTGTAAACGAGTTCCTTGGAGACGGCGGTGGCGATGTTAAGGTCCGTCTGCACCGGGCAGGTGGAATAGCTGTTGGAGGTCGAGCAGGTTGGGTTTTGCGGACCGGTATAGATATTGAGGATGGCGACCCGGGCGCCCTCACGAGCGGCGTTGGTGATCGAGACCTGGAAGTAGTAGGCGCGGCCAAAGTCCAGCAGGCCAAAGGTGAGGAAGGCGAGCACGGGCAGGACCATGGCCATCTCGACGAGCGACTGCCCAGCGCGGCCCCGCCAGCGGTTGGTTTTCATGGATTCGTTACCGGGCGCAGGGTCGTCCCC
>VBFX01000168.1 GCA_005889395.1 Chloroflexota bacterium | reverse complement strand
GGAATAGACGGCCTGCACGTCGTCGTGCTCCTCGAGCGCATCCAGCAGTTTGAGGATGGAGGGCGCCGTCGCTTCATTCAAGGAAATGAGCTGGGAGGCGTTCATCGTGACCTCCGCCGAGTCGATCTTGTAGCCCTTTTTCTTCAGGCCCTGCTGGAGCGACTCAAGTCGTGCGGGATCGGTGACGATGTCGACGGTCTTGCCGTCGACCCGCGCGTCGCCGGCGCCCATGTCGATCGCCTCCAGCCCGACCTCGTCCGGGTCTTGCCCGTTGGCGTCGATGACGATCTGGCCCTGTCGGGTGAACATCCAGGCGACGCTGCCGGTGGCGCCCAGGTTGCCGCCAGCCCGGCTGAAGAGATTCCGGATCTCACCGCTGGTCCGGTTGCGGTTGTCGGTCAGGGTGTCGACCATGATCGCCACCCCATGCGGGCCATAGCCCTCGAAACGCAGCTCCTCGAGCGTCGCGCCGCCCAATTCGCCCGTGCCGCGCTTGATGGCGCGAGTGACGTTGTCCTGCGGCATGTTGACGTCGCGCGCCTTCTCCATCGCCAGGCGGAGACGATAGTTGCCATCCGGGCTCCCCCTCCCTCGCGGGCGGCGATGGTGATTTCTCTGGCCATCTTGGTGAACTGCTGGCCCTTCTTGGCGTCGGTGAGGGCCTTCTTGTGCTTGATCGACGACCACTTGGAATGTCCTGACATCTTCTCCCCGTCGACGAGTTTAGCGCAGCTTCACGCGCACGACTCGGTGAGATCCACGCCGCAAAATCCAGCCATCCTGGGGTGTGACTTTCTCTTCTGTCGAGCTCACGGGCTGCTCGTTGATGCTGATCCCGCGCTGACCGGCGAGCCGGCGGGCCTCGCTTTTGCTGCTCGCGAGCCCGGCCTCGACAAAGAGCTGTGCGATGGTTCGCTCACCCGGCGCCATCGACAGCTCCTGCGGCCCGGCATTGCGAAACGCGCCGCCCTCGTGGCGGTAGTCATCGGGGGCGGCCCCGGGATGGAACTGGTTGACGAGGCGCTCGGCGAGCCGCTGCTTGATTTCCCTAGGGTTCGTGCCGTCACGTAAAGCCCGCGCATCCTCAGCGATCTCGGCCGGGGTGGCATCGGTCGTCAGCTGCAAGTAACGCAGGATCAGATCGTCCGGCACCGCCATCGCCTTGCGGTACATCACTTCAGGCGGTTCGTCGATGCCGATGTAGTTGTCCAGGCTCTTGCTCATTTTCTGGACGCCGTCGAGCCCTTCGAGCAACGGCATCGTCTGAATGTCCTGCGGTTGCTGGCCGTACGCCTCCTGGATGTCACGCCCGACCAGCAGGTTGAAGGTTTGGTCGGTGCCGCCCAGCTCGAGGTCCGATCTGACGGCAACAGAGTCGTACGCCTGCAGGAGCGGGTAGAGCAGTTCATGCATGCCAACCGGCCGCCCGTCTTTGGTCCGCTTGGCGAAATCGTCCCGTGCCAGCATGCGCGCGACCGTGTAGCGGCTCATCAATTGCACCACGTCCTCGAGGCGCATCCGGTCGAACCACTCCGACTGGTAACGCACTTCGGTCTCGGCCTGATCGAGAATCTTCCAGGCCTGGTCGAGGTAAGTCTTCGCGGCGGCCGTGACCTCGTCTTTCGTGAGCTGCGGGCGGGTCACATTCTGGCCGGACGGGTCACCGATCCGCGCGGTCCAGTCACCGATGATCAGAACCGCGGTATGGCCATGCGCCTGGTAGCGGCGCAATGCCCGCAGGACGACGGTGTGGCCCAGGTGGATGTCGGGGCGCGTGGGATCGAGCCCCAGCTTGACGCGCAACCGATCGCCGCGCTCGATGCGACTCTTCAAACGCTCGCGATTGACGATTTCCACCGCGCCCGCGCTCACCGCATCCCAGGTGCCGTGATCAAGGTTTTGTCGCTTCTTCATCAGTTCGTCACGCGTTCTAGACGCCGAGTATATACGCGGTTGACGGAATTGCCTGTGCTTTTTTAACGATCTCAACCGTTATAGACGCGGTGTCGCCTGAGAAGCACCGGTTTGCCCGACTCGCCGCCATCCGTGTGCTCGCCATCAGCCGGATCAAGCGGCGGCGGCGCGGCCACGGGCCCAAGATCCTCATCGTCGCGGTTACGCTGCTGGGCATGCTCAGCCTCGGTGGTGGTGCCGAGGCAGTCGACAAGTACCAGACCTATACGCGCGACCTGCCGAACCCGAACTCACTCAACCCCAAGGAACTCGCGCAGGCGACCAACATCTACGACCGAAACGGCGTGTTGCTCTACGTCAAGCACACCGACGGCGTCATTCGCACGGTGATCCCGCTGTCCGCGATCTCCCCGCACCTGATCGACGCCACCATCGCGCTCGAAGACCGGCAGTTCTACACCCATCAGGGGATCGACTTCCCACGCATTGTCGCGGCGGCGATCGCCGACCTGACCCACCAAGGCGTGCAGCAGGGCGCCAGCACGATCACCCAGCAGCTCGTCAAGCGGATGTTCGTGGGGAGCGCGAACTCGCTGGAACGCAAGGTCCGAGAGGCGACGCTGGCGCTTGAGATCGAGCGTCGCTTCTCCAAGAACGAGATCCTGACGCTTTACCTCAACCAGATCTTCTACGGGCACCAGGCCTATGGCATCGAGGCCGCGGCTCAGACCTATTTCGCCAAGTCCGCGAAGAATCTCGACATCGCCCAGGCCGCCATGCTTGCCGGTATCCCGAATGCGCCGTCGAGTTTCGACCCGTACAATCCGGCGACCGCCGCCCCGGCGATGAGTCGCCAAGATCTCGTCCTGCGCGACATGCTCCGCGACCACTACATCAGCCAGCTCGAGTACGACAAGGCGGTCAAAGAGACACTCACGTTTCAGGACGGGAGCATCCAGAAAGACCTCAAGGCCCCCTGGTTCGTCGACTATGTCCTCCGGCAGCTGAGCCAGCAGTACGGGGAGGCCGTGGTCGCAGGCGGCGGCCTGCGCGTCCAAACGACGCTCGACTACAACGTGCAGAAGATCGCCGAGCAGGCCGTCGCCACCAACGTCAATCGGCCTGACCTGAAGGCGCGCAACGTCAACAACGGCGCCGCCGAGGTCATCGATCCCAACACCGGCCAGGTGCTTGCCATGGTTGGTAGCGCGAACTACTACGACCAGGCGATCGGCGGCCAGTACAACGTCATCACGGACGGCCAGGGCCGTCAGCCAGGGTCCTCCTTCAAGATTTATGAGTACGCCACGGCGCTCGCCAACGGGTATGCGCCGTCGAACCTGATCCTCGACAAGCAGGGCAAGATCGACGGCCATCCGTTCGTCGACTGGGACCATCGCGACGAAGGCGTGATCACGATCCGGCGCGCACTGGTGGAGTCGCGCAACATCCCGGCGATTCTGCTGCTGAAGCAGCTGGGCTACGACCGGGTCTTCCAGACGGCGCGCATGATGGGGCTGACCAGCGCGAACCTCACGCCCGAGCGTGGGCTCGCGCAGGCGATCGGTGCGAGCGAGGTCTTGCCGCTACAGCACTTCAACGCCTACGGCGTGCTGGCCTCAGGCGGCATCTACCACGAGCCGACCGTCATCCTCAAGGTGGTCGACAGCCAGGGAAAAGTCCTCCAGGAATGGAAGCCGAATACGGGCGTCCGCGTGCTTCCCCCGCAGGTCGCCTACATGATCAGCGACATCCTGCGCCCCGTCGGCGCGGCGCTCAACATCAAGCGGCCGTACGCCGCCAAGACGGGCACCACCGAAAACTGGCGCGATTCCTGGCTGATCGGTTACAACCCCGACGTCGTGATTGGCGCCTGGATGGGCCATACCTGTGCGGGTGGCTGCCCGGCCAATGTGAACTCCAACCTCAACGTCGTCTGGGGTGTGCAGGGCGCCGGGCTGATCTTCCGTGACATCTTCAACGGCTACGAAGCGAACCGACCGGTGAGGGACTTCCCGGTGCCGGACGGGCTCAAGAAAGTGACCGTGTGCGCCGCCAGCGGGTTGCTCGCGACGCCCAATTGCGCCGGCCAAACCATCTCGGACTGGTTCATCGCGGGCACCGCTCCGACCCGAGTGGACGACTGGTACCACCCGATCCGGGTCTGCACCACCGACGGACTGCTCGCCACCTCCGACATTCCCGCCAACCTCACCACGGTCAAGACCTTTGTCAGCTATCCCCCGGGATATCCGGACGACATGAAAGACAAGAACGCGCCCCAGGCGCCCACCCAGAACTGCCAGCTGTTCACGGAAACCACGCCGCCGACGCTGACACTGGCGCAGGCACCGCAGCCGGATGGCAGCGTCCTGGTCACCGCCACCGCGACCGACGATGAAGCGATCAAGGAAGTCGACTTCTACCTCAATGGATCCAGCAAACCGATCCGGTTGACGCAGGCTCCCTACACATTCGTGGTCAAGGGCTCCTCGGGCAGCACGCACACGCTGACGGTGCAGGCGTACGACTACAATCCGGCGAACGCCCCAGCGGTCCAGATGATCACCGTCACCCTGCCCTGAGATCACTTCGACACTGACGGGCTGCTAACCACCGCAAAGCGGTAAGGCAGGTCGACCGCGCGCGAGATGCCGATCCGCCGCGAAATCGCCACCTCACGATTCGGTACCGGCGCGCCAGCGGCGAGGCCGAGCGCGCCTCGGGTGAAGTCGCGGCCGTTGTCGTCGAGGCTCAGGCCGAACGCCCGGCCGATCTTCCCAGGACCGCTTAAGAGCCGGCTCTCCGGGCCATGGTCGCCGCGGGCGCGCATGACCTCGACGCCGGCCAGCGGCTCCAACGCCCGCAGCAGCACGGCGCCCGCGGTACCGGAGGCTTCCGCCGTGACGTTGAGGCAGTGATGCATTCCGTAGGTGAAGTAGACGTAGGCGTGCCCCGCCGGTCCGAACATCACGGCATTCCGCGCGGTCCGGCCGCGGAAGGCGTGCGATGCCGGGTCGGCCTCCCCCGTGTACGCCTCGGTCTCCACGATGCGCCCGGCGAGCAGGCCCTCCGGCGTCTTGTAGAAGAGAACGCGACCGAGCAACTCGCGGGCGAGGACCACGGGGTCACGGGAAAAGAACCGGCGCGGGAGGCGGGGCGTGGTCAGGGCCACGTCTGCTTGCTTAGCAGATTTGCGGCTAGTGGCTGAGGAGCTGGGTGAAGTAGCTACTGATGCTGCTCGGCAGGACGAGCGAGAAGACCGCTCGCGTCAGCGGCTCGAAGGCGTAGAAGTGTGGGGCCAGCAGTGAGTTGTTGAACCAATCCTGGGCGGTGATGAACCCCGGCGGGTAGGCGTAGCCGCCCGGCAGCTTGGCGTTGACCAGGCCAACGCCGACGATCAACATGACGGTGACTTCGAAGGCGCCGACGACTGCGCCCGCCAGGACCCCGGTGACGCGATCAAAGGCCGGCGCGATCATGGCATCGAGGTAGCGCTGGTAGACGGCGCCGAGCACCTCGAACAAGATGATCGCCGCAGTGACGATCACGGTGTAGGTGACGACGTGCGCCCAGAGCGCCGAGGTGATGCCAAACGTGGTGGCGATATAGGTGGAGGTGTTGGCGCTGGTCAGGGTCGCGGCGCCCACCCCGGCGAAGAGTCCGGCAAAGGCGACGACCCGCCGCACCAGCCCGAAGGCCCAGCCGAGGCCGATGTTGGCGAAGATAATGCAAACGATGATCAGGTCCAGGAAGTCCATCAGGAGCGCACCTCGGCTCCAAAGCGAGCTTTGAGACCGTCGAGGATGCGCTGCTGGACCGTGGCAACCTCTTCGTTCGTTAAGGTCCGGTCATCGGCCTGATAGTGCAGACGGAAAGACAGGCTGCGGGCACCAGCCTCTAGCTGGGGCCCCTGGTATTCACTCACCATAGAGATGTCCCGCAACGTGTAACCGCCCTGCTGGCGGATAACTTGCAGGACGTCCCCGCCCGCGATTGTGCCCCGAACCAGCACCGTAAGGTCCCGCCGGACCCCCGGAAAACGCGGCAGGGGCCTGGCCTGTGGCGTTCGCCCACCGCCGGCGGAAAACCGGTCGAAAAGGACCTCCGCAACCACCGCCCGGCCGGGTAGGCCAAGCTGCGCCAGCAGCTGCGGGTGTACCTCGCCGACGATCCCGATTGGTTCGCCGTCCTCGAGCACTTCTCCCGTGCGGCCCGGATGGAAGCCGGCGAAGACGCCGGGGTTCTCGCTCCGGAACTCGGCCTGCTTGAAGGCGATCGCCGGGATCGCGAAACGGTCTCGCATGGTCACGAGCGTCGCCTGCAGAGAACGCAATTCGGCGACCACCGTCTGCGCACCACCGGCCGGGACGTGGGCGGCCATGGCCAGCACCTGCGGCTCGTCGACCGCGTTCGCGGCATTCTTCCAGAAAACCGAACCGAGCTCGAAGAGTCGGGCGCCACCCTGGTCCTGACGGGCGTTCAGCGCCAGCGCCTCGAGCAGTCCGGGCAGCAGGCTGCGACGCAGGGCGTCCCGGTTCTCTGCCATCGGGTTCTTGACCGTGACCATCGCCGGCGCCGCGAAAGGCATGGCGATCGCGGGCGTCCCGTCGGCGCTCACCAGGCTGCTGGTCACCGCTTCGTCGAGCTCTCGGCCGGCGAGCACCTCGCGGGCCGTTTCGTCGGCGTCGCGGCGCTCGAACAGGTCACGCACCGGCGTGCGCGCGCCGGGCAGGGTGCTCGGGACCCGATCGTAGCCATGGACTCGCCCGACCTCTTCGACCAGGTCTTCGGGAATCGAGCAGTCGAGCCGAAAGGGCGGAGGCTGCACCTGCAGCCGGGCGCCGGCCCGCTGCACGGTGAAGCGAAGCCGCTCGAGGATGCTCGCGGCATCCGCCATCTCCACCCTGACGCCCAGGACACGCTCGATCCGATCCGCGTCCAGCTCGATCGTGACCGGCGTCAGCGGCACGGGATAGACATCACTCGCCCGCGTTGCCCTGCCGCCGGCCAGCTCCGCGACCAGGGCCGCGGCCCGCTCCACCGCCGGCAGGCTCAGCGCCGGGCTCAATCCCTTCTCGAACCGGGAGGAAGCTTCCGTCCTGAGCCCGTGCATTCGTGCCGTCCGGCGGATCGATCGTGGCTCCCAGGTGGCGGCCTCCAGGAAGATGTCGGTCGTCGCCGGCTGGACGGCGCTTTCGGCGCCGCCGATGATCCCCGCCAGGCCCTGGGCCCGCTCCGTGTCGGCCACAACCATGTCGTGCAGGGTCAGGCGGCGCGTCTTCCCGTCGAGGCACGCGAGTTCCTCGCCGTCACGGGCGCGCCTGATGACGATCCGCCCGCCCGTGAGACGCCGGTAATCGAAGGCATGCATCGGCTGCCCGCTTTCGAGCATCACGTAGTTCGTGATGTCGACGATGTTGCTGATCGGCCGGACGCCCGCGGCCCTGAGCCGCGCCTGCATCCAGGGAGGGGACGGCGCCACGGTGATCCCGGTGATCAGGCGCCCGACGAACCGGCGGCAACCATCGGAGGCGTCGATGTGGACCAGGTCGGGGGCATCGCTGCTCCGCACCTTCGGGATGGTCGGCTCCCGGACGGACAGGTTGAAAATGGCGCCCACCTCTCTCGCAATGCCCAGGTGGCAGAGGAGGTCTGGGCGGTTCGACTTGATCTCCAGCTCGAGGATGGTGTCGCGGGGATAGAGCGCGTGCAGATCCTCTCCCGGGGTCGCGCCCGGGTCGAGGATCATGATTCCCGCCGCGTCCTCCCCCAGGCCGAGTTCGATCGCGGAGCAGAGCATCCCCGCCGATGCGACGCCGAGGAACGTCTTGGTCTCGATTCGCCGATCGCCAAGGCGCGAGCCGGGGATCGCGTACGGCACCCGGTCACCGACGGCGAGGTTCCACGCACCGGTGACCACCTCGACCGCGGTGCCACCCGTCGTCACGCCGGCGATCTGGTTCTTCGTCGACCCGGGAAGCGGCCGCAGGCTTTTGACTTCGGCGACCACGACGCCGTCGAAATCGACGTCCTGCTGGACGATCCGTCCGACCTCGTTGCCGGCGAGCGTCAGCCGCTCGGCCAGCGTCGGCACGTCGGACGTGATGGCGACGTACTCGTGGAGCCAGTTGAGCGAGATGAGCACGCTAGAACTGCCTCAGGAGGCGCACGTCGTTCTCCAGGAAGAGGCGGAGGTCGGTGACGTTGTACTTGAGCATCGCCAGCCGGTCCA
>VBFX01000167.1 GCA_005889395.1 Chloroflexota bacterium | reverse complement strand
GGTTGATCTTCGAGGACTACTACGAGTTCTCCAACCTGCCCGACGCCTTGCTCTACCCCCAACCATCCGACTATGTCCGCCGCATCCGTGAGGCGCTGCCGGCGTCGCTCAAGGGCGTCCCCTTCGAGGTGGACCTGGCGTCGGTCGATCCACGGCCGCAGAACCCGTTCACGGATCCGTTCCCGGTCAACATCTACAACCCGGTCAACCGGGCGGTGGAGCGGAGTGCCGTCGCGGAGTTGTTCCGGCGCCTGCCCATCCGCACCACGCTGGTTCGGGTCTTCACCGACGACTCCCGGCAGCTGGAGGCATTGCGCGCGGCGGTCGAGCGGGCCCTCTACCGGCGCGACTCGGACCTCGCGGAAGTGGTTCCCTGATGGCGGTCCAACCCCAGGATGCGATCAAGCCGCTCACCGTACTCGAGCTCAATACCCGCATTCACGATCTGCTGGCGGCGCGCTTCCAGAGCGTGGTCGTCAAGGGAGAGGTCAGCGGCACGACCTTGCGCGGCGGTCACGTGTGGTTCACGCTCAAAGACGCGGCGGCCGCCGTGGGGGCGGTGATCTTCAGCAGCACGGCCCGCCGTCTCCCATTTCTGCCGGAAAACGGGCAGGAGCTGGTGGTCACCTGCCAGGTCGACTATCACGCCCAGTACGGGCGGGTGAACCTGGTGGTGAGCCGGCTCGATTACGACGGGGCCGGCAAGCTGCGGGCGGCGATCGAGCAGCTCAAGCGCCGCCTCGAGGCGGAGGGCGCATTTACACCCGAGCGCAAACGGGCTCTCCCGTTTCTTCCGCGCTGCATCGCGTTGATCACTTCTCCGAGTGGGGCGGTGATTCATGACTTGCAACAGACGATCTGGGAGCGGTTTCCGAACAGCCGGCTGGTCCTCTACCCGGCGCGTGTGCAGGGAACGGCCTCGCAGCGTAGCCTGGTGGCTGCCTTGCGGCAATGCGACGAGGACCAGGTGGCCGACGTCGTCATCGTCGCCCGTGGTGGCGGCAGCTTCGAGGAGCTGATGGCCTTCAACCAGGAGGCAGTGGTGCGCGCCATCCAGGCGATGCGAATCCCGGTGGTCACCGCCCTGGGCCACACCTCCGACCGCACGCTCGCCGACCTGGTCGCGGACCGGGAGGCCCGGACCCCCACGGCGGCGGCCGAGATCGTGGTGCCCAACAAGCGAGACCTGCTCCGGCAACTGGGCGAGCGTGGGCAGCGGCTGCAGCGCGCCGGGCTCACCGCCCTGATCGCCCCCTCGCACCAGCTCCAGCGACGCCGCCAGTCGCTCGATCGCCTCGCCCTCGATCTCCATACGCGGCGGCGCGAACGCCTGGGCCACCTGGAAGGGATGCTGCGCCAGCGCGATCCGCGCGAGGTGCTCCGGCAGCGCGAACGAGCCCTGGAGGAATGCCGCCGGCGGCTGGCGCGGAGCCGGCAGATGATTGCCCTGCGCATCGAGAACGCCCGCCTCGGGAAGGACGGTCTGCGCGAGCGGCTGGTCGCGCTGGCGGTTCGCGGACTGCGGGAGCGAACCACCGGCCTGCAGAGCCGCGGGGCGCGCCTCAGCTCCCTCGCCCCCGAGCAGACGCTCAAGCGCGGCTACAGCATCACGCTGGACGCCGGCGGGGGTGGCATCATCCATAGCGCCGAACAGGCCCGCAAAGGTCAGCACATCAAGGTGCTGCTCTCCGCCGGCCGCCTGGCGGCCACCGTGGACGAGACCGTGCCATGAGCCTCGACGAAACGCTGACCTATGAGCAGGCGCTGGCGCAACTCGACGCAACCCTCCACGCTCTCGAGGAAGGCAGGCTGAGCCTGGAAGAGGCGATCGCGGCCGTCGCCCGCGGGCGCGACTACTTACAGCTCTGCGAACGAAAACTGGAGGAAGCCCGGCAGCGGATCGAGAGTCTGCCGGTCAAAGAGGAACCGGACGTCGAGCAGCCGCCGCACCCGGCGACGGTGGCGGAGCTGCGAGCCGAGCGTGGCGAACCTCCTGGGACACCCCAGGGCGAGATCCCCTTCTAGCTCTCCGCTTCCGACTCGGTGGGAGGCTGGCGCTCCACTTCCGGGCGTTCGGCCGGTGCCTGGCCGGACCGAAAGACGCCCCACTCGTGCAACGAGCGGCGCAGCATCTCCGGCGTCGTCTTGTAGGCGGCGGCCAGTTGCTCCAGGTCGTCGGCGCGGAACGTCACGACCGGGGTGTTGAAATCCTGCCGTTGCTGCTGCAGACGTGCCACGTGGCGGGAAAGGACGGACCCCTGCCGCTCGGGAAGTCCTTGCAGTTGGCCGAGGTCGATGGCCAGCTTGGGCGGCAGCGCGGGCTCGCCCACGCCCTCGATTTCCTCGGGCAGGAGTTGGTTGACCGGGACGCTGTAGAGAGTCGCGATCTGGTGCAGGCGGGTAACCGAGATATTCCGGTCACCGCGCTCATAGGCGGCCAGTAGCGACCCCTTGAGGCGCTTATTCGAAAGGACTTCGACCTGCTGGAGCGTCAAGCCGCGCTGCTTTCGCAGACTACGCAGCCTGGCTCCAACCTTTCGCGAGTACCCGTCCACTGGATCCCCCTTGACTGTGTGTGACCAGTCTATCGCAGAACGCGACACGGACAAAACTTTTGACGTGTTCTTTGCGGAGGGTGGCGGGGGGATCGTTCACGACGAACGTTGTCACCTTCCGTGGCCGTCATTATGGGACAAATGCCCAGAGGGTGTCAAGCCCTACTTACTCAAGCTTCGAGTTCACTTACAGCGCCGGGGCGCCTGCCATCGGCGCGCCCGGCCTCGTAAGCCTGGCGAAAACGCAGCGCCGCCTGCGCGCTATCGCCGTCGGCCTCGAGCACGCGCGCAAAATCGTAGGTGACCCGCGCCCGCAGGTCGGGGTTATCAATGGTCAACGCGACCTCGAGAGCCCGCTCGAAGTGGCGGTGCGCCGAGTCGCGCCGGCCGGCCGCGTGGGAAACCCGCCCCGCCACGCGGTGAACCGCGACGGTTGCCAGCGGGTCGCTGGAGCGGGTGGACAGGTCGATCGCCTCCTCGATGAGTTCGCTCGCGCGCTCCACCTGACTCGCCTCGAGAGCGGACTCAGCCATACCGGCGACCAGGTGCGGCACGAGCTCGCGATCGCCGATCCGCTGGAGGTGCTCGGCGCCATCGCTGAAGAGCCGCTCGGCCTCCGCCACGCGGCCCTGCTGCAGCAGCATGTCGCCCATGTTGAGGCGGAGCTGTCCGGTCATGCGGACATCACGGAGTGTCTCGAAGATCCGCAGGCCCTTCTGGGCATAGGAGAGCGCCCGCGCGTACTGGCCGGTCTGCTGAAAGGAGAGGGCGAGGCCCTCGTAGATGCCGGCCAGCGCCGGCATGTCGAGGATCTGCGCGGCCGCCGCAATCGCCGATTCATAGGCGGCGATGGCTTCGATCGGCTGGCCAGCCACGTAGTGGAGATTGGCTCGATGGCCGAGCACGCGCGCCTTCAACACGGGGTCGGCGACGCCGGACGACTCATAGCGCTCCAGCGCCTGGTCGAACCACTGGCCGGCGGCGTGCGGCCGGCGAAGTAGGTAATGGACACTGCCCAGGCGGTCGTACAGCTCGACCAGGAGCTGATGCCAGTTCGCACGCTGGGCGGCGACGATCGCCTCCTCGAGGACCGGCCTCGCATCCTGTGCCCGCCCTTGCTTCATCAGGGCGACCGCGAGCGTCAGCTGGGCGCGCGTCCGCAACTCGATCGGGATCGTCCTCATCAGGATCCGGGTGACGAGGGACTCGGCACGAGATCCCTCGCCGTGGAGCAGACTCATTTCGGCTTCCGCGAGGGCAAGCTCGAGGGCGGCGGCGGAGTCGCCTGGCTCTTCGAGGAAGTAATCGATTGGCCGCTGCAGGCGGCGCGCGATGATTCGCAGGTTTTGCGTGGAGGGCTGGGCGCGACCTAGCTCGACCTGGTTGAGGAAGGCTCGGCTAAAGTCGCTGCCGGCCACCGCGGCAAGGCTGAGGCCCAGCTCCTGCCGTGCCTGACGAATCCGACGCCCGAGCGGACTCGGCGCTCCGGGGTCATCCGCCGTCGGACGCCCCGGGCGCCGCTTGGTAAGCACAACCTACAGTCTAGCAATCTAGACTTGACAGTGAAATCGACCAGTCTACATGGGGTTCGGCCAGACTTCGGCGCAGGAAAGCACGGCCGAAGCGATGACTAAGAGAATCCAGGGCGTGAGAAATCGCCGCACGGTCCCACCTCCTGAACAGGCGGTTCGCTCCACATCGGGCCTGTCCTGATGCCAGCTTATGGACGGCCGTCAATCAGGGGGGTCACGCCTGTAACGGAATCCGTAAGGTAGGTCGCGAAGCACTGACTGCCGAGATCCGGACGTGCCTATAATCGAGTTCCGCCGTGTCCCCGTAGCTCAGCCCGGATAGAGCACCGGCCTCCGGAGCCGGGAGCACAGGTTCAAATCCTGTCGGGGACACCACTCAAAACAAGTCTTGAACCGGGCTGGGCGAATTCGAAAAGCTGCTGAAAAGGATTATTAAGAGCCCACCCGCGCCGCCGAGAGCTCCCGTCGACGGTCACCCTGGAGAACAGGAGTTTTGCGAACTGCCGGCGCTGCTGGACCGTTCCGCAGCGGTCCCAGATCATGCCTAAGCTGCGTTCTAAGTTTCTGCGCCTCGGCCTCTCGTTGGCCGGGGATGCGGCGACCTGCCGGCGGGGGTCAGCCGTCCGATCCGGTTAGCCGATCTGCTCGGTCAGTCCGATGATGATGCCTTCAGGCCCGCGGATGTAGCCAAGCCGATACGTGTCCTCGTACTGCACCACTTCGCCTATCAGCTCGGCCCCGTGGGCGAGCAGGCGCGCGACGACGGCGTCGATGTCTTCGACGGCGAACATGATGCGACGGATGCCCAGCGCGTTCACCGGCGCGTCCACGGGCCCAAACCTGATCGCGTTGGGCGTGTGGAACTTGTCGAGCTCGATGCGACCGTGGCCGTCCGGGGTCCGCATCAACGCGAGGGTGGCGCGAACGTCCTTGAGCCCGATCAGGCTGTCGACCGAAGGTCCCTCGACCTGCGTCTCGCCTTCGGGCTCGAGGCCGAGTTCGATGAAGAAAGACTTGGCCGCCTCGAGGTCGTCGACAACGATGAGAACGTTGTCCATCCGCTGAATCGTCATGTGCTCAATCTAAGGTGTTGCTCTACCTGGCAACGCAACTTTGCGGAGCGCAGAAGCCGTTCGGCAGAGCCTCGTGAACGTCTCAATGATTGACTGCGGCACTGCTTGCTGGACACGGACGCACTCGCGCCACACGCCACCGTGCTCGTCCAAAACGTAGACGGTGTCCAAGTAGACGGTGTCCACCACGGGGAGCTCAGCGACCGGGCTGACTTGCGACCGACCTACGTAGTAACCAACAGCACCCGTAGCAACCGGTGTCAACCCGATGAGAACTGTGAGCATCGCAACACGAGCCAGCCGAGCGACGGTCCCGGTACCACGCGTTCGCATTTCGGCTGACCTTTCCCCAGCAGCTGGAACAGCTGCGAGCGCAGAATCGACAAGTTCAGGATGCAGATGCGCGTCGATCAGGCCACGAAGCAGATCGACCGCACGACGGACGCTTGGAGGTTCGGTCGCAAGAAGGTCCGCGATCTCCTCGCCATAGCGCTGGCGCCACCTCGCTGGATAGAACCGCAGTAGCAGCGCCAGTTTCATCGAAGAGCCAACCGACGCGCGGCGGCCGTCGTCACTTTGCGGAGCGCCTCCAGTTCAACGGCAAGCGCCGTCGCGCCGGACGGGGTCAGTCGATACGGCCGACGCGGTCCGTCGGCTTTCAGCGCCTCGATGTATTTGGCTGTCTCAAGCCTCGCGATCGCTCCGTACAAGCTGCCTGGGCCGAGGCGTCGTCCGCTCATGGAGGCGATGTCCAGCTGGATCGCATAACCGTGCTTGGGCGCATCAGCGAGGCTAGTCAGAATCAACAGCCCCTCACTCGACAACTTGCCGCCGTGCGCCATGAGGCGGACGCTATTACGCGACGCGTAGTAGGTCAAATGGGGCCTCGACCAGGCTCGATTCGGAGTGCGATTGACATGCTGGTGGACTCGCCGTTGACCGCGTTCGCTCGAGGGACTTTCGGTGGTGTGCTCCTGGGCGCCGCCGCGGTGACAGTGTTGGTGGCCGTGCTTGTCTGGGCCAGTCGCCCAGGTGAGACCGAGCGACGACTGGCCGCCGCGGCGTCGGTGATCGGCGCCGCCTTCGCCGTCGTGCTCAACCTGATCTTCGCCCGGCTCGGCGTGTGGCTGTCGACCGTCTACACGCTGCCACCGCCGGTGCTCGCGTCCAAGTTGGTGCTTGGGACTGCCCTGATGCTGCTGGTCCTTTCGGGCGATCGATGGCTGGCCAGGCGTAGTCGGCGCGCGCCGCTCCTTTACAGCCTCCTCCTTGTGGTCCTCGCGCCCTTGATCGTGGGAGGCGACACCCTCGCGCTGTCGCAGCGCTACCTCGCCTTCGGCGACGGGTACACGATCTGGATGGACGTTGTGGTGGGAGCGGCGATCTTTGCCCTGCCCGTGCTTGCCTTCGAGTTGCTGCGCAGTCGTGGCTTGAACTGCTGATGGCGGCGGCGGCTGCTCGGCCCGCTCTTCCGGCTCACCGGCGATCACCTGCCGCGTGACCCTGCGGATCACCTTGAGGCGGTTGGTTTCACCGTCGACCGGTTTGCGCGGTCCAAGTGGGGGATCGTCGAAGAGGTCATCGCCCACTCGGTCTGAGCGGCATGGCGAACGCAACTGCTGACGCATTGCGCACGACGCGACGTGAGAGAGAGACTTGAGACCGTGTCGGCGGCCACGCGCCCGGAGATCGACCGCGAGACGTTCGAGCGTCTTGCCGAAAAGCACCGGAAAGAGCTGCAGCTCCATTGCTATCGCATGCTCGGGTCGGTACACGACGCCGAGGACGCCACGCAGGAGGCGCTTCTGCGGGCATGGCGCGGACTCGGCGGCTACCAAGGGCGAGCATCGTTCAGAAGTTGGCTGTATCGCATCGCGACGAACGCATGCCTCACGTCGCTGACGCGGAGACCGCACGAACGCCGCCTTCTACCGGAAATGGCCGGTCCTCCCGCCGAGTTCGCACCTCTCGGCGATCCAGAGCGGGACGCCGCGTGGCTCGAGCCGTATCCCGATGCGGCACTCCAAGGGCTCGCGGACGCTGCGCCGGGCCCGGAAGCCCGGTATGAGCTGCATGAGTCCGTGCGGCTCGCCTTCATCGCGGCGCTCCAGAGGTTGCCGGCGAAGCAGCGCGCGGTTCTGCTCCTTCGTGACGTCTTGGGTTTCTCCGCCGCGGAGGCGGCCGCGGCGCTCGAAACGTCGGTCACCTCGGCGAACAGCGCTCTGCAACGCGCGCGCACGACCTTCAAAGGAAGGTCGGCGATCACGCGCGAGCGAGGGGGCATCGCGGATGATCGGCTGCGCGCGCTGCTCGACCGCTACGTCCACGCGTGGGAAAAGCGCGATGTCGACGGATTCGTCGCGCTCCTTCGAGAGGACGCGGTCTGGAGCATGCCGCCGTGGCGTCAGTGGTACGTGGGCCGCGCGCAGATCGGTGCATTCATCGGCTGGGCGTGGCGGAGCGGCCGGCGGCAGCTGCTCGTGCCGACGGCCGCCAATGCCCAGCCGGCTTTCGCGTACTACCGCTCGGCCGCCGAGGGCGCCGGCTGGCTAGCTTTCGCGATCCAGGTCCTCAGTCTGCGGGGGCGAGAGGTAGCCGCCATTACGAGCTTCGTCGACCCCCGTCTGTTCGCGGTCTTTGGGCTGTCCTCGACGCTTCCGCCGAACTTTCGCCCGGACCGATGAGTTCCGGCGCCTTCCCGGGTCGTATTGGGTAGGAGGTCGAAGTCATGTCACGCACAGCCGTCACCCCCAGCCCGGGTTTCATCTCGATCCAAGTGAGCGACGTGAAGCGTTCGAGTGAGTTCTACGAGCGGCATCTTGGCGCGGTCCGCGACACGTTCGATTTCGGTCCGGACGCGGTCGCGTACGTGGGTTGGCCGACAGTCGGCCTCAATGCCGGGCGTCGCCCGGGACAGTCGGGCCCATCGCCCGAAACGACCACGATCGCGCTGTGGTGGCGGGCGAGCGATGCCCAGGCGCTCTTCGAGACCGTGAGGGCTGCCGGCGTCCGCATCCTGGCAGAGCCGTTCGATGGCCCCTTCGGCCGAACATTCACGATGGCCGATCCCGACGGGTATCGCATCACCGTGTACGAGAAGGACCAGCCGCTTTTCTGGCCACCCAAGCCGCGCTAGGGCACGCGACCCTCTGCCCCGGAACGCAGACCTTTGCCTTACGTCTCCGAGCCAGTGAATCGGAAGGTGAATCTGATCTGCAGGGGTCTTCGCGGAACGCCGCTCGGCCGACGAACGGTTCGCAGCCGTCGGATCGACGCT
>VBFX01000335.1 GCA_005889395.1 Chloroflexota bacterium | reverse complement strand
AGACCTTGGTCACCGGAGCCGCGACATCGGACACGACGGCAGCCATGACCGCGCTCGGCACATACTGCTGGCGCGCGGTGTATACGCCCGCGGGCGCAAGCGTGGGCATCTTCGACACCGCGGCGCATACCGATGCCGGCCCCGAATGCTTTGCGGTTGGTGTTCCCGGACCACCGGATGCCGGCCGCGGTCTGAGCCTTCCGATGCCGCCTCCAGACTTTGTCCCGATAAACGCGGTGTTGGGCAATGCCCCATTCCGCCTTGACGTCCCGTCGGTGGGAATCGACGCGTCAGTGGAAAGTCTGGGTCTGCTGCCGAACGGCGCGATGGCCGTCCCGCAATTCGTGTCGGATGCCGGCTGGCTTCGGACGAGCGCTGTCCCGGGATCAGCCGGCAACGCGGTCATTGGTGGGCACCTGGACGGAAATGCCGGAGAACCTGCGGCCTTCTGGGCCCTCGGACGATTGCGACCGGGCGATGCCATCATCGTCACCACAGCGACCGGAACGCAGCTGCGCTTCAGCGTCGTGAGGATCGGCCAATACCGGCGGCAGGCCGTTCCGCTGGTCGCCGTGTTCGGTCCGTCCAGGGAACCGCATCTCAACCTGATCACGTGCGCCGGTCCGTACCTCAAAGATCATCGGACCTACCGTGACCGGCTCGTGGTGTACGCGCGCCTGGCGGCAGTCATCAACCTTCCGTCGGGCACAGTCCCCACTGATAGGCCTCCACTTCGCGCGTCTTAGCATCCACTAAGGCCTGGTCTAACATTCGGATATGGCCGGGGTTCCACTCAACGATGTGCGCATCATCGCGGTTGAAAAGTTCGGCGCTGGTCCGTTCGGCACACACGCCTAAGATCGCCTACTGACAAGCTCCTCAACAGCACTCGGCAAGGTCGTCTCGAAGTCAATGAGCTTTGCCCATTCGGCGGTAATGCTGATTCGAGCCATTCGATCGTACAGACCTCGCACCTCCGTTTCGAAGGCGCTCCATTGTTGTCGCGGGACATATCTGCGCGAAGCCTCGAGGTATTCGTCGGGAACGCCATCGACCACTTCCACCGCAGCACTGCCACGGACCAGCAAGATATGTGGCGGCTGAGTTTGTGTGTCAATGGTCAACGCGACTCTCGGGTTGGACTGTAAGGCCTTGACTTTGGGCGCGTTCGATGCCGTGCAGACCACAAATCTGCCGCCTTTCCAGATGTAGCCCATCGGGACCACTCGGGGATAGCCATCGGGGCCGACATAGGCTAGCCGAAACAGCAGCTCTGAATGCAACAACTCCTGCGCCAAGGGTGTTGCCAAGACTTGCAAGGCAGCTTCTCTGTTCATGGTAGATATCAAAGCAGATCACCGCGGACCATAGGCTGAGGCGAATCGCTCAACATAGGCCCGGGACGCCGCGCCGCTAGCCGCTGGTGACGAAGTCGAAGATAGCCGCCTTGCCGGTGGCCGTATTCTCCATGGTCACGAGCAGGTGCGGGTCGAAGATCGAGTCCTGCTGGTTGCTGGCGACATCGGGAAAGTAGAGCTGTGTCGTCAAGACGGCTTTGCCGGGCGCACGGAACTGTTGTCGTAGGTGCCACCTGCGTCCGCTTGCCAGAAGTCGAGTGTGACGCCCGCGACGGGCGCGCACGCGAGCGTAAGCACCCGACCGTTAAGGAGCAACCGTGTACCGGTCATGCCGCTCTCGATCAGTGAAGTCCTCGGGGGTGATCCCGGCTTGAAGTACGGCCCTTCCGTCTGGGCCGGTGTCAACTGCGTGGGGCACGCGTCAGTCGACGCCGTCGCGGGGCTGCCGCTGGCAGCAGATGATGGCGAGCTGGCAGTGGATGCGGTGGTAGACGGCGCACCGCAGGCGGAGAGGGCGAGAACTGCGGCGACGGCGGTGAACCAAATCGCCGGGACCTGCATCACCCAAAGCCTACCCGCCGCGGCTTATTCGCCACCAGCTCGAGCATTCAGAGCGGATTGCGCACATGTCTGCGGCGATGGCGCGGGAACATGGACGGCCTCGATCGTCCATCTGTAGTCAGAGACCCGCCCAAGCATTTCGAACCAATCCGGATGATCCGCCGCATAGGCGAGGTAGTCTGCGCGATCGTCGGGCATCACGAGGATGGAGGTCTTGGTGGTGGAAAGCCAGCATTGGAGGAGCGTGCCCGCCGTCGCTGGATGATCGGCGTACTGGTAGCCGGCGGGCAGGTAATAGAACGGGTCGTACAACTGGCTCATGAGGTGCCGGCCTTCGAGCCCACCATAATGCACGAGCGCATACGTAACGGCGGGATGGTCTGGCGGAGGCAGGTTGAGCGTGCCGCCGCGATAGTCAGGCTGACCGAAGATGCTGGCGATGTAGCGTCCCGTGGCCACATCCGTGTTCCAGGCCGAGGCTGTGCTCGTGTAGGCCGCCTCGATGGGGATCCAGGTCAGCTGCACGCCGACCAGCAGCGCCCCGGCCATCAGCCAGGTGCGCTGCCGAATTTCCCTTCCCACATAGCGAGGCACGATCACGAACAAGCCAATCGCAACGAGCAAGGCGGCGAAGTCGTACGGGAAGGCGAGGATCCACATCATCCACCGCCACGGGTACCACTCGGTGATAAATGCCGTCAGGCCGAACAGACCGAATACCAGCGCACATGATCCGAATCCATACAGCAACAGCAAGTACGATCGCGGCCGGCGCCAGAGCGTCGTCAGCAGGCCAAGCGTTGCCATTGCCCAGAGGGCGACAAACCACGGCCTGGCCGATTGCTGGCTGGCGATCAGCGGCTTCATCCACAGGCCGCCGGCATTAGCCAGGTAATTCCAGTACAGCGGATAAATGGGGTTGCCGGTCCGGGCGTTGAGGAATGCCATTTGGGCGGCCATGACGCTCACAAACCCGAGAAGCATCAGGAACCATCGGCGGACGGTCGCACGCCGCAGAAACGACGCCAGGACAAGCCCCGGTGAAGAGAGCCAGGCCTCGGGTCGGGCCGCGGTGGCAAGCCCCCAAGCGATCCCGGCCCCGAGGGAGCGTTTCGGCAGCAGCCAGATGCCGAGGAGCGACAGGCTGACTCCCATCGGTTCTAGCATTCCGGACGCATCGTTAAAGACGCTCGTGGGCGCGATAGCGGCAAAAACCGTCGCGGCAACCGCAACCGAGAGGTTCCAGTAGCGCTGGCAGAGATGGAAAATCAGCACCACGCCGAGTGATCCGAAGGCAAGACTCTGGATCCTTGCGAGCACGATGTCGGTCGAGCCCGTGACAAAAAAGAGGATGACCAGGACGATCGGGTGCAGGCTTCCCCAGAAGTACTCCACGCCCTTGAGGTCCCAGAGGCGCAGGCCGTGGCTCAAGCCGATCTCCTTGGTGAGGTAGGCGATCTGCCAGTGCTGGTAGACATCCGTGTACAGCCCGTCGCCGACGTTTTCGGGATTCGAGACGGCAAAGAGGTAGATGAGACGTGGCGCCACGGCTATTAGCAGCAATCCAAGGGTCCACCAGCTCCAGAACGGAACGGGAGCGGGAGCTGGCGAGGAGCCGCCACCCTGCCGACGGTCTTCCTCGTCGTGGTCTGCGAGGACCCGGGCCAGGCTCAGGCGCCAACCTCCAACGAGTGCAAGCTTTGCGTCCTCGTGGGCCGGGTCTTCACTAAATCGTTGACAACGCGAGCAGAGGCAAACTTGCGAGTTTTCGCACGGGGGTGCCTGGTCTTAAGACACCGGCGACCGGGTGACAACCCGGAGCGGCGAAGAGATGCCGTGCGCCTGCCCGCAAGATCCGGGCGCGAAGGCCTTTTGCATGAGTGGTGACGTCCATGATCGGGCGGGGAGCGGGATTTC